>JAGVCB010000039.1 GCA_020059445.1 Polynucleobacter sp.
AGCGCCCCCATAGGCTTTGCGAGTGATGACAGTGAGCTTTGGCACCGTTGCTTCCGCATAAGCGTAAAGGAGCTTCGCTCCATGTGTGATGATTCCGCTCCACTCTTGATCCGTTCCCGGCAAGAACCCCGGAACGTCGACGAAAGATATGACCGGAATATTGAAGGCATCAGAAAAGCGCACAAAACGAGCTGCTTTGATCGATGATTTAATATCTAAGCAACCGGCCAATACCAATGGTTGGTTCGCAACGATACCGACTGTTTGACCTTCAATGCGCGCAAAACCAATGATGATATTTTTTGCATAATCAGGTTGAATCTCAAAGAAGTCACCATCATCAACAGTTTTGCTGATGAGCTCATGCATGTCATAAGGCTTGTTGGCGTTATCTGGCACCAATGTGTCCAGTGAATAATCCAAGCGCTCGGCTGTGTCAGCACCCTTGCGCACCGGTGGTTTTTCTTTATTCGATAAAGGCAGGTAGTTAAAGAAACGACGCAACATCAAAATCGCTTCAACATCATTTTCAAAGGCGCGATCACAAACACCTGATTTGGTTGAATGAGTGATAGCACCGCCCAACTCTTCTGCGGTCACTTCTTCATGAGTCACCGTCTTCACAACCTCAGGACCTGTCACGAACATGTATGAACTGTCTTTGACCATAAAAATGAAGTCAGTCAATGCTGGTGAATAAACTGCACCACCAGCACTTGGGCCCATGATCAAAGAAATTTGTGGGATCACACCTGAGGCAGACACGTTGCGCTGGAAAATCTCCGCATAACCACCCAAAGATGCCACACCCTCTTGAATACGTGCACCACCTGAGTCATTCAAACCAATCACTGGAGCACCAACTTTCATGGCTTGATCCATGACCTTACAAATCTTTTCAGCATGAGCTTCAGACAAAGATCCACCGAACACGGTGAAGTCTTGAGAGTAAACAAAAGTCAAACGACCATTGATCATGCCGTAACCAGTCACCACACCATCACCAGGAACAGATTCATTGGCCATGCCAAAGTCCGTACAACGATGTTCAACGAACATGTCCCACTCTTCAAATGAGCCTTCGTCCAATAACAACTCAATGCGCTCACGAGCTGTTAACTTACCTTTACCGTGCTGGGCATTGATGCGCTTTTGACCGCCGCCTAGGCGAGCCTGTTCACGCTTGGCTTCTAGTTGTTTGATGATGTCGTGCATGAAATGCTCTCCCTTGTTTCTCAATCTTTAAATTAACTTGTTTTTTAATTTTTACTTCTAAATGAACAGCTCTTACTTCATTAAATCCAACAAACGCCTCGCAGCCACTGAGGCTGCGATGGTTCCTTGATTCACCGCATCGCTCAATTCAGGCAATAGTTTTTGCACTTGAGCATTGGCTTTGAAGTTTTGCCTCAAGCCTGCTTCGATGCGTTCCCACATCCATGCTTGGGCTTGTTGTTTTCTTCTCAATGCCAAGTGACCATGCTTGGTCTGAATCTCTTTGAATGTCTTGACCGTGTCCCAAAACTCAGTGATGCCTTCGGACTTCAAAGCACTCATGCGCATCACCTTTGGATGCCAAAGTGTTTCATCATGGTGAGCGTGCTCAGGGTTGCCATGCATGCTGAACAAACGCAATGAGCTCATGATTTGAACTTGCGCTCTGGTCGCCGCATCCGGGTCTAAATCTACTTTATTGATGACCACCAAATCTGCTAATTCCATCACGCCTTTTTTAATGGCTTGAAGATCATCACCTGCATTAGGCAATTGCAATAAAACAAACATGTCCGTCATATTGGCAACAGCTGTTTCGCTTTGACCAACACCCACGGTTTCAACAATCACCACGTCATGGCCGGCTGCCTCAGCAACCAACATCGCTTCTCTGGTTTTTTCTGCCACACCACCCAGATTGCCTGATGAAGGCGTTGGTCTAATAAAGGCTTTTTCATTGACTGATAAAAACTCCATGCGGGTTTTATCGCCTAGGATTGAACCACCTGATACGGTAGAGGATGGATCAATCGCTAACACCGCCACGCGATGCCCTTTGCTGATCAAATACAAACCCAAGGCTTCAATGAATGTCGATTTGCCAACGCCCGGAACACCAGAAATACCTAATCTAAAAGATTGACCACTCTTAGGCAGAATCGCATTGAGCACATCATCTGCTCTTAAACGATGATCAGGTCTGGTGGATTCCAACAAGGTGATGGCTTTGGCCATGGCTCGGCGTTGTGCTGAGCCAGGTTTGGCATCAGCACCACAGATGGCATCAACGAGTGTTTGATCTTCTGCTTGCACGAGGGTTCGGGCCTTTATTAGATATTTTTAAATGTTTATTTGCTGAAATAATGAGCTTATTTTTGAGCTAAACGAATTTGCTCAAGAACATCCTTGGCCGACGCCGGAATCGGTGTACCAGGACCGTAGATACCCTTCACACCAGATTCGTACAAGAACTCATAGTCTTGACGTGGAATCACACCACCCACAAAGACGATGATGTCATCAGCACCCTGCTTTTTTAGTTCCTGAATGATGGCTGGTACCAAGGTTTTATGACCTGCTGCCAAAGTAGAGATGCCCACGGCATGGACATCGTTTTCGATGGCTTGGCGCGCACACTCTTCTGGCGTTTGAAACAAAGGTCCCATATCCACGTCAAAGCCTAAATCTGCAAAAGCCGTTGCTACGACCTTGGCGCCACGGTCGTGACCGTCTTGACCAAGCTTAGCAATCATCACACGTGGGTGACGGCCTTGATCTTTAGCAAATTCAGCGATTTCTGTTTTTAATTTTTCCCAGCCTTCTGCTGAGTCATAAGCAGCTGCATACACACCAGTCACCTTTTGAGTATCGGCGCGATGGCGCCCGTAAACTTTTTCCAATGCATCAGAAACCTCACCCACTGTGGCACGCAAACGAATGGCATCGATCGCAAGAGCCAATAAGTTACCAGTGTTATTTTCTGCTGCGGCTGTCAATGCATCCAAAGCTGCCTGAACTTTATGGCTGTCACGCTTTGCTCTAACGTCTTTTAAGCGAGCAATTTGTGAATCACGCACCTTGTTGTTATCAATGTCCAAAATATCAATTGGATCTTCTTTGCCCAGCTTGTATTTATTAACGCCAACAATCACATCTTTACCTGAATCGATACAAGCTTGCTTTTCAGCAGCGGCTGCTTCAATTTTGAGTTTGGCCCAACCACTCTCAACCGCTTTGGTCATGCCACCCATGCCTTCAACTTCTTGAATGATGTCCCAGGCTTTATCAGCCATATCTTGCGTAAGCTTCTCCATCATGTAAGAACCAGCCCAAGGGTCGATCACATTGGTGATGTGAGTTTCTTCTTGGATGATCAACTGAGTATTGCGCGCAATGCGTGATGAGAACTCGGTTGGCAAGGCAATCGCTTCATCGAATGAATTGGTGTGTAATGACTGTGTGCCACCAAATACCGCTGCCATCGCTTCAATCGTGGTTCTAACCACGTTGTTGTAAGGATCTTGCTCTGTGAGTGACCAGCCTGATGTTTGGCAATGGGTTCTTAGCATCAATGACTTAGGATTCGTTGGATTGAACTCTTTCATCACACGCCACCACAACAAACGGGCTGCTCGTAACTTTGCTACTTCTAAATAGAAGTTCATACCGATGGCAAAGAAAAACGATAGACGACCAGCAAAACCATCCACATCCAAACCTTTACTCAAGGCTGTTTTGACGTACTCTTTACCATCAGCGATCGTGAAGGCTAATTCCAAAGCTTGGTTCGCACCCGCTTCTTGGATGTGATAGCCAGAGATTGAGATTGAGTTGAACTTGGGCATCTTTTGAGAGGTGTACTCAATGATGTCACCAATGATGCGCATCGATGGCTCTGGTGGGTAGATATAAGTATTACGCACCATGAACTCTTTCAAAATATCATTTTGAATGGTTCCTGATAATTGATCTTGGCTCACGCCTTGTTCTTCAGCAGCCACCACATAGCCCGCCAAAATTGGCAGTACGGCACCGTTCATGGTCATCGAGACAGATACTTTGTCCAATGGGATTTCATTGAACAAAATCTTCATGTCTTCGACTGAATCAATCGCCACACCAGCTTTGCCCACGTCACCGGTCACGCGTGGATGATCGGAGTCATAACCACGGTGAGTAGCCAAGTCAAAAGCAACTGAGACACCTTGTCCACCAGCTGCCAGTGCTTTACGGTAGAAAGCATTGGATTCTTCTGCGGTTGAAAAACCAGCGTATTGGCGAATCGTCCAAGGACGAACGGAGTACATGGTTGCCTGAGGACCGCGCACAAATGGCTCGAAACCAGGCAAGGTATTAGCGAATGGCAAACCTTCCGTATCGGCTGCTGTGTAAAGCGCTTTTAATTTAATGTCATCGGGAGTATCCCAACCCAAAGCATCAACATCACCGTTAGGGGCAGATTTAGCCGCTGACCTTTCCCAGGCCTCAAGACTTGGTTTAGAAAACTCGGGCCATGGGCTCTTTGTGGTTTTACTCATTATTTCTCCACCGAAACATTTAATTGGTTAATGATATTGAAACTCTTGGGCTTGACATATACCTGACAAAAGTGATTAAATGAATTCATAATTATGAATTCAAAAATATCGTTAGCGCCAAGGCCATTGTACGAGGAAGTCGCCGAAAGGTTAAGAAATAGTATTTTCTCGCACGAATACGCTCCAGGCACCTGGATCGATGAACAGTCGATTGCTGCTGAATACGGCATCAGCCGCACGCCCATGCGTGAAGCCATCAAGGTTTTGGCCGCTGAAGGTCTGATCACCATGAAAATGCGCCGCGGTGCTTATGTGACTGAGGTGAGCAAATCTGATTTGAACCAAATTTTCACTGTTCTTGCCCTCCTCGAGGGTCAAGCTTGTCGTGAGGCAGCCACCAAAGCCACTGAGCGTCAACTTGAAGCCCTGGACTCCATCCACTTAAAACTAGAAAGAGCCGCTGCCGATCGAGATTTGGATGAGTTTTTCGTGATTAATCAGTCTTTTCACGAAAAAATCCAAGAAATCTCCAGCAATCCTTGGATGAAGCGCACGATCGATGATCTGAAAAAGGTTCTAAAACTGCAACGCAGAGATTCTTTGAGTAAACGCGGCAGGATGGAAAGCTCACTCTTGGAGCACCGCAAGATTCTCTCTGCCCTATTGGCCAGAGATCCTGACCTATCTGAAAAACTGATGAAAGAACACTTTTTACAAGGCCAGTTGGCAGCCAAGTGATGTTTCAGTTGATGAGCTTTACTTAGTATTTTTTACCCATAAAAAAAGCCGCTTTGAGCGGCTTTTTTGTTTGAGCAGATTTGCTGGTCTGATTCGGTATTACTTCTTAATTACCATCGTTCCAGGCAAGCTAGCAATATACGCAGCCATATCTTTTAGATCTCTGTCTGAGAACTGGGCTACTTGGCCAGCCATGATCGCATTGCCACGACCAATGTTTGGGTTGTTAGCAACTTTATAAGCCTTCAAAGCGTAGTAAAGGTAATCAGCGTGCTGACCAGCCAACTTAGGATACTCAGGAACAACTGGTTTGTTCATACCTTCACCGTGACAAGCAGCACAATTACCTTTGACCAATAGTTCTTGACCTTTCTTAAGATCAGCTGCTTGGGCAGTTACTGCTGCAGATAATGCGATAGAGGCCGTTGCGATAGTAATCAAAATACGTTTCATGTCGACTTCTCCCGCTTATTTCAATTTATTGATGGTTGTTGCTGATGTCTGAGCAGCGTAGTAAACCGCTAGGTCAGCCATGTCTTGATCTGTTAATGAACCAGCAATACCTCGCATGGTTGGGTGCTTACGTTCACCTTTTTTGTATGCTTGGAGGGCAGCAAGGATGTACTCAGCATTTTGACCGCCAATTAAAGGAACAGTGTAAATCTCAGGATAGCTTGCACGGTAGCCTGGGATCGCGTGACAACCAATACACATCGCCACTTTAGATTCGGCGGCTTTAATATCACCCTTAATACCTTGGGCATTCACAGTACCAGCCAAAGTCATGGCGGCAACGACAACAGTTAGTAGTTTTTTCATAGTGACCAAATATTGAGTTAGATCAAAAATTTCCTCGATGCGAGTATAGCG
>JAGVCB010000048.1 GCA_020059445.1 Polynucleobacter sp.
ACTCCAAAGACTGCCAGCATTTCTCCTGATGTGAATGACCCCGCAGTAAGAAACGTGACGTTTGAACAATTGCGTCAAGCATACAAAGAGCAAGTTGAGGCGTTGTATGAAGGTGGTGCAGACGTATTTTTGGTTGAAACAGTTTTTGATACGCTCAATGCAAAAGCGGCCCTGTTTGCGATTGATGAGTTTTTTGAAGAAAGACAAGTTCGCTTGCCGATCATGATTTCCGGAACGGTGACGGATGCATCAGGGCGAATTTTGTCTGGTCAAACAGTCGAGGCATTTTGGAATAGCTTGCGCCATGCCAAGCCTTTGACGTTTGGACTTAATTGCGCTTTGGGCGCAACTCTCATGCGTCCATACATTGCTGAATTGGCCAAAGTGTGTGATGTGGCTGTTTCTTGTTACCCTAATGCAGGCCTGCCTAATCCTATGAGCGATACGGGCTTTGATGAAACGCCAGAAACGACATCCAGATTGTTAGATGAATTCTCTAAAGATGGTTTGGTGAATTTGGTCGGCGGTTGCTGTGGCACAACGCCTGCGCACATCAAGGCAATTGCAGATGCAGTTGCCAAGAGACCAAGTCGTCGCTGGAATGCTTATAAGGAGTCTGTGTGATGTCAGTAACCAAACAGATCCCTCCAATGAAGCTATCTGGTTTAGAACCATGCAATATCAGCCCGCACGTAGGCTTTGTGAACGTGGGTGAAAGAACCAACGTCACGGGTTCAAAAGCATTTGCAAGAATGATTTTGAATGAGCAATACGATGAAGCTTTATCAGTAGCAAGACAGCAAGTTGAAAACGGTGCGCAAATCATCGATATCAACATGGACGAAGCGATGTTGGATTCAAAGGCGGCGATGGTGCGCTTTTTAAATTTGATTGCTTCAGAGCCAGATATTTCTAGAGTGCCTATCATGATTGACTCATCAAAATGGTCAGTCATCGAAGCGGGCTTGCAATGTGTGCAAGGTAAAGCCATCGTTAACTCGATTTCAATGAAAGAGGGCGAAGACTTATTTAGACATCAAGCCAAATTGATTCGACGCTATGGTGCGGCCACTGTTGTCATGGCCTTTGATGAAAAAGGTCAGGCTGATACATATCAAAGAAAAATTGAAATTTGCCAAAGAAGCTACAAGATTTTGGTGGATGAGCTGGATTTCCCTCCAGAAGATATTATTTTCGATCCTAATATTTTTGCCATTGCTACTGGTATTGATGAGCACGATAACTATGCCAATGACTTTATCCAGGCAACGGCTTGGATAAAAGCTAACTTGCCTGGTGCAAAAGTGAGTGGCGGTGTTTCTAATGTGAGCTTCTCTTTCCGTGGTAACGATGTTGTTCGCGAAGCAATCCACACAGTGTTTTTGTACCATGCGATCCGCGCTGGTTTGGACATGGGCATTGTTAACGCTGGTCAGTTGGGTGTTTATGCTGATTTAGATGAGAAATTAAAAGAGCGTGTTGAGGATGTCGTCCTAAATCGCTTTGCTGAAAAAGAAGGTAAGACTCCTACGGAGCGCTTATTAGAAATCGCAGACGAATACAAGGGTGGTGGTGCTCGTGCAGAGGAGACTTTGGCTTGGCGTGAGGGTTCTGTCAGAGAGCGCTTAACCCATGCGCTCGTGCATGGTGTGACTTCACACATTGTTGAGGACACAGAAGAAATGCGTCTTGAGATATCAACAGCTGGTGGTCGCCCGATCGAGGTTATCGAAGGGCCGTTGATGGATGGCATGAATGTGGTGGGTGATTTGTTTGGCGCCGGAAAAATGTTCTTGCCTCAGGTGGTGAAAAGCGCCCGAGTGATGAAGCAAGCTGTTGCGCATTTGATTCCATACATTGAAGAAGAAAAGCGCCAAATTCTTGAGAGTGGTGGAGATGTCCGTTCTCGCGGAAAGATCATCATGGCAACCGTGAAGGGCGACGTTCATGATATCGGTAAAAATATTGTGACGGTGGTGCTTCAGTGCAACAACTTTGATGTTGTGAACATGGGTGTGATGGTGCCATGTAATGAAATCCTCAAAAAGGCCAAAGAAGAGAAGGCTGACTTGATTGGATTGTCAGGCTTGATCACGCCGTCATTAGAAGAGATGGCCTACGTTGCCGAAGAGATGCAGCGTGATGATTACTTCAGATCTAAAAAAATGCCATTGATGATTGGTGGAGCAACAACGTCACGAGTTCATACTGCCGTGAAAATTGCACCGCATTATGAAGGTCCAGTTGTTTATGTTCCGGATGCTTCGAGAGCAGTGTCTGTGGCTTCCAGCTTGCTGTCAGAAGAGGGTGCTGAGAAATACATTGATGACTTGCAAACGGACTACGAAAGAATTCGAGTTCAGCATGCCAATAAAAAACAAACCCCGATCATCAGCATCGAAGATGCCAGAGCCAATAAAGAGATCATTGATTGGAGTAAACAGAAAATTACCAAGCCTAAGTTCATTGGGCGCCGCGTTTTCAAGAATTACGATTTGGCTGATATTGCTCAGTGCATTGATTGGACGCCGTTCTTTCAGACTTGGGACTTGGCAGGAAAATACCCGCAGATATTAAAAGATGAGGTGGTTGGCGACTCTGCGCAAAAAGTATTTGCGGATGCTCAAGCAATGTTGCAAAAGATCATTCAAGGTCGTTGGTTGCAAGCTCATGCAGTCATTGGCTTGTATCCGGCCAACAGTGTTGGCGATGACATTGAAATTTATGCTGATGAATCACGCCAAGATGTTTTGTTGACTTGGAAAAACTATCGTCAGCAAAGTGACCGTCCTGTTGTGGACGGTGTAAAAAAGCCAAATCGCTGTTTGGCTGATTTTGTTGCACCGAAAGATTCAGGCGTTTCTGATTATGTTGGTATGTTTGCGGTCACTGCAGGACATGCGATTGAAAAGAAACTCAAAGAGTTTGAAG
>JAGVCB010000155.1 GCA_020059445.1 Polynucleobacter sp.
GCCTGCGCAGGCGAGCGCAACCTTGGATGGTTTAATAAACATAGGATTAACTTTCAAAAAACAATGGTCGCTGGCTTGTTCCCCCGCAAGCACGGAACCTTCATAACTGAGCAACGTCCCCGTAGCTCAATTAACCATTCCAGGCCGGTATCCGGGCTCATGAAACTAACTCAATGACCTTCCCAGCTTAAGCCAGTGGTATATCGATTGAGCCGGCACTTGCGTGCGTTCACTTACCGTTGCGGGGGCAGCACAGGTTATCCTTTAGCTTTAGACTAATAAGACCCCTGTTTCCCGTTTAACTTTGGTAGATTGTTATCTTCCAATAGCACCTAAGAACGAGAGTAGTATATACAATATGCTTATGTCAGAACTTACAAACAATTCATATAGCCGTTTGCAAGACAGTCTAGAGCGCCTAGAGGGTAAAACCAAGGCTTTGCTAGAAGCTGTGGAGCAATCCCATAAAGAGCGCTTGGCGCTTGAGACCAAAATAGAAGATGCTCAAGGGCGTATTCAGCAGATCTTAGAAAAATTACCAAGCCAAGCAGATACCGGCCAATTAGACTTACTTTCTGTCCACCCTAAGGATATGCAATGAGCCAACACCGCATTGAACTTACTTTGGCAGGTCAAAAATTTGCTTTTTCCACAACGCCAGAACATGAAACCAGCCTCAGAGCTGCGGCTGCTATTGTTGATGAACAATTAGAAGCAGCGCTATCTGCAGGTAATCGCAGCATTGAACGTGCCGCCATCATGACCGCTATTAAATTAGCTGGCGACCTTCAAGCAGCCAAAATGAATCTCAGCAACACAGAAAACCCTGGTGCCAGCCTCGATCAAATGGTTGCCTTACAAGGCAAAGTTGATCAAATTGAAGCATCTGTGGATTCTGCGCTGAAAATGCTTTCCCTACCTGGTGCGCCAAGGCCAATAGTTCCTTGAACCGATGCGCAAGCATCAGGCGTGGGCCATATAGTGTGGGCGCGAGCGTCTCGTTACTCACAGAGTCAGCCTTTGGGTCATACTCTCCCTGAAAGACTTGATGCACCCGAAACATTATTGCCATGCCACCTTGAACCTACTGGGTTCAGGATGACGGCCTAGCGGCCAAGGTGGGGAATCTATTTTGTTCATAACTGGAGATTGTCATGCTCAAGAAATCAATCATCACAGCAAGTTTTTTAATTGCATCAACCACCATTGCATCGCCAGTATTTGCCGCAGATGTGAACAATGGCAAAACTCTTCATCAATCCAAATGCTACCAATGTCACGCTGAAAAATCAGGCATGGGTAACGGCGATATCATCTACACCAGAGCTGATCGTAAAGTTCAAGACCCTGCACGTCTCAAATTCATGGTCAGCATGTGCAACACAGAATTACGCTTAGACCTATTCCCAGAAGATGAAGCTGACTTGGTCGCTTACCTCAATCAACAATTTTACAAATTCAAATAAAGAGTAATTAATGACCCTTGTTCAAATCGGTGCATTGGCAGTTCTTGGCGGTTTCACAGGCTTTGCAGCCGGTTTATTAGGGATTGGTGGGGGCATGATCATGGTGCCCTTCCTGACCTTCTTGTTCACTCTCTATGGCTTCCCACTTGAAGTGGTGGTTCACATAGCAATTGCTACATCGATGGCCACGATTATTTTCACTTCGCTATCTTCTGTACGAGCGCATCACAAGCGTGGAGCGGTGAGATGGGACATCGTCATTCTATTGGTGCCTGGTATCTTAATTGGCGCCCTTTTAGGTGGCGGTAAATTATTTGCCCTACTCAAAACATCTTGGCTCTCTTTGATCTTTGCTTTGTTTGTTGGCTTTTCAGGCTATCAAATGTTGGCCAATAAAAAACCCAAACCAAGTCGTACCATCCCTGGCAAATTAGGCATGTTTGGTGCTGGCAGCTTCATTGGATTTTTATCCAGCTTGGTCGGTGCTGGTGGTGGCTTCATCTCAGTCCCTTTCATGACCTGGTGCAACGTCGCCATGCACAACGCTGTTGCTACGTCCGCCGCACTGGGCTTCCCAATCGCCTTAGCCAGCGCGATTGCCTACATTATCAGTGGTTATGGCAACCCCAACCTTCCTAGTGGTTCTATTGGTTACATCTATGTGCCCGCCCTGGTTTGTATTGCATTGGCCAGCGTGGTCACCGCACCACTTGGTGCTAAGGTGGCACACCAACTCAATGTGGCGCAACTGAAAAAAGTCTTTGCTTTGGTGTTATTCGCACTATCGGCCTATATGCTCAATAAAGGTCTGATCACCTTAGGTCTTTACTAAAAGGTCTTTATTCAAAGATCATTAGAAAATCGTTCATAAAAGCAAAAGGCCTTCTTACGAAGGCCTTTTGCTTAGTACCTAATCTCATGACCATTACTTCCTGGTCAAAGCTCTAAGTTTATGCATAGGATTGGCGCAGAACATTTTTCTGAACCTTGCCCATTGCATTTCTTGGTAACTCAGAAACAATGATGATTTTCTTTGGCACTTTGAAGTTAGCAATCTTGCCTTTTAAATCAGCAATCATGGCATCTGAATTGAGCTTAGCGCCTGGCTTAGAAACCACCACAGCCACCACAGCTTCACCAAAGTCAGGATGAGGCACACCAATCACCGCACTCTCATCAACCCCATTCATATCATCAATAAAACTCTCAATTTCTTTTGGATACACGTTGTAACCACCAGAAATGATCAAGTCTTTACTTCTACCAACAATGCAAAGGTAATTATCAGGTACTTTGCCAGCACTGGTCTCACCACCCCAACGCCCAACATCACCTGTTTTGAACCAACCATCTTTGGTGAACTCTTCTTTGGTCTTCTCAGGCATGCGCCAGTAACCTTTGAATACGTTCGGACCTTTGACTTCAACACTGCCGATTTGATTAACACCACAAAGCTTACCGTCATCGCTTGTAATACGAACCTTGGTTTTAGGCAAAGGCAGACCCACTGAACCGCCGACACGAGCACCTTCATATGGGTTAGAAACCAACATGACTGTTTCACTCATGCCATAACGCTCAAGAATCGTGTGACCTGTTCTTTCTTTGAAAAGATTGAAGGTCTCAGTCAACAATGGCGCAGAACCAGAAACAAACAAGCGCATGTTTTTAACCGTTTGTTTGGTGAATTCTTTATCCAATAATAGGCGCACATAAAACGTTGGCACACCCATCATCACCGTTGATCTTGGCATGTGCTTGATGAGTTCTTTGGTATCCAAACGTGGCAACCAAATCATCTTGCTCCCATTGAGCAAGGCTCCGTGGGATGCAACGAACAAACCATGCACGTGGAAAATTGGCAAGGCATGCAACAAAACATCGCCTTTTTTCCAGCCCCAGAACTTCTTCAGCACTTCGGCATTGCTACCCAAGTTACCGTGGGTCAACATCGCGCCCTTGCTTCTACCAGTCGTACCAGAGGTGTAAAGAATGGCTGCCAAATCGTCATCATCACGTTTAACGGTTTTGAATTTATCTGACAAAGGGCCGGCACGCTCTAACAAAGTTCCAGTTCTATCATCGCCCAAGGTGAAGACGTTTTTAGTACCAGCTTTGAATGCTACCTTTGATACCCAAGAAAAGTTCTTAGGACTGCAAACCATCACAGCCGGTTCAGCATTACCGATGAAGTACTCAATCTCTGCAGCTTGATATGCAGTATTCAATGGCAAATAAACTAAACCTGCTTTAAGTGTTGCCAAATATAAAAATAGTGCTTCAGGTGATTTCTCAACCTGAACTGCAACTCTCGAGCCCTGAGGTAAGCGCAGGCTTGCCAAAAGGTTGGCCATTTTTGATGTGGCC
>JAGVCB010000056.1 GCA_020059445.1 Polynucleobacter sp.
CAGTTATTTGATAAAACTATTATTTATTTGATTTTGTTGTCCTTGATTGTGGTGGTGATTGATAGTGTTGATTCAATTTCATCGCAGTTCCACCTCACCTTAACGATTCTAGAGTGGTTTTTCACGATCATTTTTAGTTTGGAATACATTGCACGAGTTTACTGTGCTCATAATCGAATGCAGTACATCAAGAGCTTTTACGGCATCATCGATTTGATTGCGATACTACCTACCTACTTGGCAATGCTCTTCCCAGAGCTGCATGCATTGATTGATGTGCGTGTCTTGCGATTGATTCGTATCTTCAGGGTTTTCAAACTCACCGAATACGTGACTGAATACGTTCATTTGGGCGCTGCTCTGGCCGCCAGCCGCAGAAAGATTTTCGTCTTCTTGTCTGGCGTTTTGATGATTGTGATGGTCTTGGGCACGCTGATGTATGTGGTTGAAGGTCCAGCCAACGGCTTTACCAGCATACCAACGAGTATTTATTGGGCCATCAGCACCATGACAACTGTTGGTTTTGGTGACATCACACCTAAAACAGATTTAGGAAGATTCATCACGTCCATCATGATGTTGATGGGCTGGGGAACTTTAGCGGTACCCACAGGCATCGTGACCGCTGAGTTGGCCAGTTCTCGCACTGAACAAATCACTACCAGAACTTGTAAAGAATGTATGTCAGAAGGTCATGGCGCTACGGACCAATACTGTCGTCATTGTGGCGGTAAATTACCTGATTACGTTCACGACTAAGTTATCACGGTCATCGCTCTTCACTAACGTTTTTATTTTTTGATGATGACCAATATTTTTGCATCTCTAAAAATAGGAATGATGCTGACCAAGTGATGAGTAAAAGGCCTAAAAGTGCTTCTATTCCAGTCAAATACCTGAGATAGCCATTGGCCACCACATCACCATAACCAACCGTGGTGTAGGTGATAAAAGATAAATAAACATAATCCAACAAAAGGCCATGTCCGCTGGCCATACCAGTCAAGCCACCCATGCCATCAAATTGCAAGGCCAATAGATAGCCAAAAGCAAATACCCAAATTTCAATAATGTGAGCCATAAAAATCACACCCGCCCCCACCAGCACTTTGAAACGTCCTGGTAAATGTGAGACCAATGGTAATCGTTTGTCCAGTTGAAACATGACTTCGTAGTGAATCAAGATCACCAAAAGTGCTAAGAGCGTATTAAAGATGAAAGCCAGTGTGAGCAACATAAAAAAGTTTTTCAGAATAGTGAATCAAACCATATTACTAATTTATCCAGCTTTGCACCACAGGAATGATCAAGCAAAAGATAAAAATGTTCAGAATGGTTACACTAGTGTCATTGACTAACTTTAAAAAAATTGGCGCATGCTCTCTCAGCTTAAACAATTCAATGCCTTGGTGATCGGCTCTAGCGGTTCGATTGGTCAGGCATTTGTTGAGCACCTGAAGAATATGCCCAACTGTTCAAATGTGATTGGCTTAAGCAGACAATCAGCCCCATCGATTGATTATGCTAATCCCAGCAGTATTCAAGAAGCAGCTGACGCCTTGTCTCATGAAGGTCGTTTCCACTTGATCATTGTTGCTACGGGGATTCTTCATACTGATGCCTGGTCACCAGAGAAAAAGTTATTAGACTTAAATGAAGATCAGTTCATGCAAACCATGCAGTTAAATGCCTTAGGTCCTGGCATGTGTTTACAGTCATTTGCCCCACTGTTAGATCCTGAATTTGGTGTCATGGCTTGCCTATCTGCCAAAGTCGGCAGCATTGAAGACAATCGCTTGGGTGGCTGGTATAGCTATCGTGCCTCTAAGGCTGCTTTGAATATGCTGATTAAAACTGCATCGATTGAGCAAAAGCGCACAAGACCGAATAATTGTTTGCTGGCGCTGCACCCTGGCACAGTAGCCTCCGCTCTCTCAAGACCATTCAAGGGTGATCAGATTGGCAGAACGCCACGAGATGCCACTTCTGATATGTTGCAAGTACTCTTGAATGTCACATCTAATGACACTGGCAAGTTTTTGAGTTACCAAGGCGAAGAGATTCCTTGGTAAAGATTTTCAGCTAAAGGGGTTGATATAAGTCAATTCAAAAAAGATTAATTAAGCATTATCAGTAAATGTCATGTAATATTTATTCAAATTAATGTTGCTTTAAGGAAATATATGAACCAAAAGATTCAAAACTACTGGAAAATCCTGCCAGACTTTAGCTGGAGCAGCCTCCTGCTCAGAGTACCTTTGGCGGTTGTGTTTATTCAGCAGGGTTTTAATAAGCTTCCGTTTGACCCAACAGGTGGTGAAGCTTTTGGCTTGCCAGGTTTGGTTTGGTGGGTGGTTATTTATGGTGAAATTGCCGCAGGTATTGGTCTATTGGTTGGTGGCATCACTTCTGTATTCGGTATCAGTCAAATCAAATTTGTTGCAGAGCTTGGCGATCTGATCACAAGATTTTCTGGAATTACCATGTGTTGCATCACAACAGGCGTTATCTGGGTTGTAACAAAACCCAGCAGCTTGTGGGATGTGATCTTGAACGACAACTTCCATTTATTCCTGTGGGCAGGTGGCCTCTACTTCGCATTGCGCGGTAACTGGGCAGTTGCAGTAACAAAACGATAATTCAAGATCGCATCACTGGATCAGGTTTTTAGACCTTCAGATGATGAGGTCTTTAAATACCTGGTCCATTGCTTTAGCAAGTGCGATGTCTTTATGGGTGATTCCACCGGAATCATGCGTATTCAATATAACGGTCACAGTACTGTAAACATTTGACCAATCTGGGTGATGATTCATCTTTTCGATTGGCTCATAACAATTCTTCATGAATGAAAAAGCTTGTTCAAAATCTTTGAATATGAACTTCTTTTGAATTGAGAGTTGATCAGAGCTGATAGCCCAATCCTCCAGCTCATGCAGCGGAATATCTTTAATAGCCAACAAAGCTGGCTTGGCATTATTTACATTAGTTGTTTGAGTGGACATGTCGATCTTTTAAAAGTAATGAGATATAAAACAAGGCTGGCGTGATCACCAACCAGATAACTGAAAGGCTGATCATGGCCGGAACAAACTCAGAGAATATCCCCGCCCCCATCCTGACACCGGCCCAGTAGGCAAATGGTCCACTGATAGCACCCAGCAGCCCTGCGAGTAAGTAACGCCCACTCAGCCAGCTCATGGATGACTGGAGTGTTAATACCAAAGCAATCCATATTGGTGTCATCCATAAAGGTGCAACAGAAGTCCAATAGCTGGTTGTGAAAGTAATCAAATTAAGTGATATCAAGGCACTATCAATCACTATACCCAAGACCACACCAATCAAAATCATTCCGTAATCATGAGTGCGATGCTCTGAAGTGAGCAAGGCCCAAGCAATGATGCCAACAGAGATCAAAATAGCCAATAACTCAAACTGATGGGCAGCACCGAAAATGCACAAAAACCAAACTGCCTGAAATTGGATGAAATTGATCAGTTTTTTCATGAGTCTTTGTTCTGATTTCTTATGTAATAGTTCTGGTTGATTAATGCTTAGCGTTTATAAAAGGCCAATGTGACCTCACCTAAATAAATACCAAACTTACTCATTTTTGCTTTATTCAACATGACCTTGTCATCCATCTGATACATCCAGTCATTGAACTGAACGTTATAGACTTTGCCATCGACTGGCAGTGCCAAGGTGTATGACCAGTTCAAGGCATTACCCGCAACCTCACCCAATGCCTCTCCAACCACGTCAGAAGCTGTGCCCTTGTAGCGATTGGGGGCTATTTCTGTGAGGGTCCACACACGACGTTGCGTGGTGCCATCTGAGTAAGTAAAGGCCTCATCCAAGACGCCAACTTTTTGACCGTTCTGCACAGTCCACTTGGCATCGATCACGACTTTGAATCGCTTCACGACCTTATCACTTCTGTCGGTGAAGATGCCATGGGCATCAATGGTTCCATTGAAATAAGTAGACAAGTCCAAGGCTGGTTTTTCTTGGGCATAGTCACTGACTTTCACACTTGAACATCCAAATAAGGCAAAACCCATTAAACAAACTCCTAAATGTTGCAAAAATTTAATCATGACAATAGGCCTCTAAATTAACTCTCGGACAATATTCACCCAATAATACTTTTCTTAAGTGAGGTGCACTGGTTTTGGGGTGTAACCAGATACCAAAAAATGCTTGGGAGAAAGGTTCTCCAGAAATTTCACTGACAAACTGACCGTTATAAAAAAACTGAGTACCACCTTGGGGCTTTTTGATGGCAGTGATTGAATCACCCTCTTGCACGGTCTTAAATGCTTTGGCTAGTGGATCTGTCCATTCTGCTCGCTGGGTATCGCTGACACCTAAATTTTTTAATTCATCTAAGGTTTGTTCAACAAGGGCATTGGCTTCAAATTTACGCAAGTACTGAATATTCAAGGCAATACCACCTTTTGGCTCTTTACTGGCGAATAGCTTGGCATCGTAAAGAGTAAATCCCCAATAAGTCATTCTGCCCTGTCCCAGCGATTCCACTTGACTGATATTTTTAACCACCAAAGAACGGTTGTGATCATTGGATGCAGCTGCGAGGCCTGAACACAGAAGTGCCAAGCTCAGCAAACATGTTTTTGCTGGCAAACTAATCCGGTGATATTTACTATAAGAGTCAGTCATCTCTCTAGCTTACTCTGTAATGAGAATTTTTTCTTTTCGACCCCGTACCGCCTCTCAACTGTGAGGCTATTGAAGAAACTGTCAGCCATTGGAGAGATTGATAAAAAAAGCCCCGCACGAGGCGGGGCTATCAAGAGATAGAAGATAAGTGAATAGGAGTGAACTACTCACAAAAAGAAGTATACCACAAATGATAACGATTATCATTTACTTGACAATTATTTTTTTCCTGCCACAATGAGCTATCAAAAAGGAGGTTTCAATGCTGACATCAAATATTTGGCAAGCAGCACTTGCCCTATCTCTTGGGTATCAAGAGTCTGGCTGCTCACGCCTAAAAGAGCAGTTATCTGTGGTTCTCGAGCAAATTGAACTTCACGAGCCGATTAACCAAGAGCTTAGAGCGCTCTTACATCAATCACTCTGAAGGATTTACTCTAAGAAAATCATGGGGTAACCATTATTTCTTAGGGAAAATAGCTAGTAACCAGTAAAAACTAATACATAAATCTAACTGTAAAATGGAGTCATTATTTTTATTATTGTGATCCATGAAAAAAACAAGCCC
>JAGVCB010000131.1 GCA_020059445.1 Polynucleobacter sp.
CAATTATCTGAACGCTTTGTACGCCAACCTTTGACGTTGGCAGAAATATCTTGAAGTGCAGTTAGAACTGTCACACCTTCAGGCGTGCGTTTGCGCAGCGCCTGATTCTCGCCTCCCACCCACAATTCAATACCTGGGGCCAACTTTGATTTGAGCTCATTCAAACCATCGGCCACTTGATTTTGGTTCATTTGTGAAGAGAATGACAAAGCAATCACATCTGCTTTTTGTGCTCTTGCTGCTTGAGCAATTTCAAGAATAGGGGTTTGCGTGCCCAAAGACACACAAGAACATCCCTCCAAAGCCATCAGCGCTTCAGCCATCAAAAGACCTAAGCTGTGATGTTCTTGCGGAAATGTTGTTAATAGAATTCTTGGTCTGGCCAATTCTTCATTCTGACCAATATGGCCACGTGGTACTGAATTGATCGCCGTTCTCAACAAATGCTTGATTTGTTCTGTGAACAAATGCTCTTCGTGGATCTCTAACTTGCCATTGGCCCAGTACTCACCAATATTTCTAATCAGCGGCGCCACAACTTCAATCACAAATCGATCTAATCCGATCTTCATCAAAGTGGTAGAAAGCGCTAGCCTCAAGGCCTCAGTTTGATGAGATCTCAATAAATCCAAATAACGATCCATCTCTTCTTGGGTGATGATGGATGCAGGATGAGGATTTGTATCAACTGCTTGATTGGTTTTTGCGCTTAACTCTTTTAGAGCTTCAATTGGCAAAGGCACGATGCGCCCAGGACGGAATCCTGAATCTAATAATCTTTTTAAAATCCGCAGCTTTTCGATTTGATCGGCTGGATAAACGCGGTCGTCATTTTTATCCCGAAGGGGCATTGGGAAGTTATAACGTCTTTCCCATACTCGGAGTGTGTCTTTAGCAATGCCAGTGTCTCGCTCGACTGCAGCGATGCTCAACATGTCTGGCAAGTTGTTAAATCTAACATTCATAAGGAAAAACTCAGGTTTGTCGCCAAGTGAATACGAGGAATCGACCAATAAATTCTACACTGTCTTAGACATAATTTGCATTTATTTTAATTTGTGCTTAATATGACGCCATATTGTTGATTTGACCTAGACAAATATAAATCTTGTCCATGGTCAATCGCAAATACTTTTAAAATGGGTCGAGGAGACAAACCCAATGATGGTCGGAGCTGAGAACGGAGCCGCAACCCCGCAACAGGCAGTTAAAAGCCTGGGGGCCCATTTTTACAGAATGGCTTTCACAGCCATTCTGCTGGTTGTTCTTATGTGGAGTTTTTGGCCAAAGGAAGTTGTTGCGATGAATTGCTCTAAAACACTCTCTCACACCTTTCTAAGACTTCAAGACGAAGCCCCACAGAATTTGTGTCAATACCAAGGGAAAGTGGTTCTGATCGTCAATACAGCCAGTTATTGTGGTTTTACAAGCCAATATGACGGCTTGGAAAAGCTTTACAGCCAGTACAAAGACAAAGGCTTGGTCATTCTTGGGTTTCCATCGAATGACTTTGGCGAGCAAGAGCCAGGTTCCAATAAAGAAATTGCCGACTTTTGCCACAACACTTATGGGGTTAAATTTCCCATGTTTGCCAAATCATCGGTCACTGGTCCTGATGCAAATCCACTTTTTAGGCACTTGATTGAAAAAACTGGCACCAAACCTCGTTGGAACTTCTATAAATATTTGGTGGACCGACAAGGTAATGTTATTGACGCATACAGCAGCATGACATCACCCACAAGTTCAAAGCTTATCGCTCAACTTGAAAAATTACTTCAGGAGAAACCTCAATGAATGCACCAGAAAAGATTTTCCTGCCTGATGTACAAGCAAGCCGCGATGAACGCAATATTGTGATTCAAAAGGTTGGCATCAAAGCTGTGCGCCACCCTGTTCAAATTAAAACAAAAGCTGGCTCACAAGCAAGCGTTGCAATGATTGATATGACTGTTAAGCTGCCATCAGATGTTAAAGGCACTCACATGTCTAGATTTTTGGAAGTTTTACAAAATCAACATGCGCCCCTTGAATTTGATTCTGTTACAAAACTAATGAGCTCTATGCTTGAGCGTTTGGAAGCTACAGAAGGTCATATCGACATGAAGATGCCGCTTTTCATAAACAAAGTGGCGCCAGTCTCTGGTGTTGAGAGTTTGCTTGACTATGACTTACACATCAAAGCTGCTTTTGAAAATGGTGCTTTGCGTTACACACTTCAAGTGCAAGTTCCAGTGACCAGCTTGTGCCCTTGCTCGAAAAAAATATCAGAGTACGGTGCTCATAATCAGCGTTCACACATCGTGATTGCTGCCGAGATCACTGAAAACATGGATGCAGAAGACTTAATCAAAATAGCCGAGCAAGCAGCCTCTTGTGAGCTATGGGGCTTATTAAAACGTCCTGATGAAAAATATGTGACTGAAAAAGCTTACGATAATCCTAAGTTTGTTGAAGATTTGGTCAGAGACATTGCTGTGGCACTTGATCACTCAGAAAAAGTGATTGCCTATGAAGTGTCTTCAGAAAATTTTGAATCTATTCACAACCACTCTGCTTATGCCTGGCTAGCCAAAGATAAACGCAACAGCCATTAACCCTTTTTAACCACAAGACATGAAGCCCGCTGAGCGCAGTTTCTCTCCCTCCCTTATTTATGCTCAGGGGTGTCTTGTGGTTTTCTTATTCAAAGCCAATGAAAGAGTCTCATGAAAATAGCCATCGTTGGCGCTGGCATATCCGGCCTTGGCTGTGCATATGCTCTCAGTAAATTAGATAACTGTGAAGTCACCATCTACGAGGGTGGTAATCACATTGGCGGACACAGTAATACAGTTGATCTGACCCTTGATACCCCTTCAGGCAAAATTACACACGGCGTAGATACTGGATTTTTGGTATTCAATCAAAGAACCTATCCAAGATTGATTCGCTTGTTCCATGAAATAGATGTCGAGATTGCAAAATCCGATATGTCTTTTTCTGTGTCACTTCCCAAGAAAAATGGTGATGTACTTGAGTGGTCAGGCACCAGCATTGACTCATTATTTGCTCAAAGAAAAAATATCTTGAGCCCTTCATTTTTGCGCATGGTCAAAGACATTATTCGATTCAATCGAATTTGTACAAAATTGGCGGCAGATAAACATTTGGATGAAATTAATCTTACTGTTGGCGAATTCATTAAAAAACATCGTTTTAGTCTGCAATTTCAAGATTGGTATTTTTTGCCGATGGTTGGCGCTATCTGGTCCTGTCCAGTTTCTCAAATGCTGGCATTCCCAATTGCCACCATGATCAGATTTTGTTTCAACCATGGCTTGATTCAAATTGCAGACAGACCTCAATGGTTAACAGTCAAAGGTGGCTCAAGAGAATACGTCAAAAAATTGTGCGCTCACATTGAACAAAACAGCGGCTCATTCATACGTGAACATGTAACTTCTGTTTCAAGAAACATGGATCAAGTCAACATCAGCACGGCTCATGGCACCATCACTTATGACCATGTGGTAATGGCCTGCCACAGTGATCAAGCGCTGGATGCCCTCAAAGATCCAAGCGCAGAAGAAAACAACATTCTTAGCTCCGTTAAATATCAAGATAATCGAGCGGTGTTGCACACTGACAGCTCTCTATTACCGAGTGAAAAAAAATGTTGGGCTGCTTGGAACTATGCCAGCACCCAAAGTGAAAACCTACAAGATCAAGAAGTTTGCGTTAACTATTTGATCAATCAGCTGCAACCCTTGCCTGAAAGCTGGGGTAATCAGCCAGTGATCGTCAGCTTGAACCCTGTGGTCGAGCCTAAAGCAGAAACAATTCATGCGGACATTCAGTATGCACACCCCGTGTTTGATCAAGCAGCCATTCTTGCTCAGCAAAACTTATCTTTGATACAAGGTATGAACAATACATGGTACTGTGGAGCATGGACCGGTTACGGATTCCACGAAGATGGCCTTCGTTCAGGCGAACTTGTGGCTGAAGCAATCCAGGAAATTTTAAGATTCGCGAGAAAAACACCAATACCAGCATGAGCATTGCAAAAATTTGTTTTGGCCAAGTTCGACATGCTCGTCTTAAGCCTGCAATCAATAAATTTGCTTATTCTGTTTTTACTTTACGCATCCCGATGCGCCAAAGAAAAAATAGCCCACAAGGGATATCTCAAACCGGCTTGGGTGATAACAAACTTTCTTGGCTCACTTTTTATGATAAAGACCACGGCCGTGGTGAAAACGATTCTCTTGCATGGGCTCTTGATCTAGTCAAAAGCGAGGGTATCACTGATATTGATGGTGAAGTCTGGCTCCAAACATTTCCTAGGGTTTTAGGCTATGTATTTAATCCTGTAAGCTTTTGGTTTTTTGAAAATTGCTCAGGGAATTTGAGAGCCATCTTGGCCGAGGTCAATAACACTTTTGGCGAAAGACATTGCTACCTGTTGAGCAACCCGAATGGCGAACATCTTCAATGGGGCCAATGCTTTTTGTCCAATAAAGTTTTTCATGTATCACCGTTTTGCGAAGTCAAAGGTGAGTACCAATTCCGATTTTTCTCAAAGTCAGAGTCTGGGCAACACGTGGCTCGAATTGAATACCATGACCAAGGCCCCCTCCTAATTACCAGCGTTAGTGGTATTGAACAAAATATTGATTTAAAAAGTATCATTTGGTCTGCAATTAGATATCCAGCCATGAGTATTGGGGTGATTGTCAGAATTCACTGGCAAGCTCTGCGTTTATGGTTAAAGGGTGTCCAATTTCACAGCAAACCAACACCACCTTCTACGGAAGTTAGTAAATGAGTTCAAACACCAATACCATTGATGGTTTCTTGCCAAGCTTGCCTTGGCATGCCAAAGCCGTTCTTTCACTCCTGAAGAATATTCAGCTTGGTCATTTACAAATCATCACTCCCGAAGGTGAGCACCTCAGCTTCAAGGGCACAAATAGCGGCATCGAAGCAAGCATTCATATTCATGATTGGGAAGTTTGCAAAGCCTGCTTAAAATCCGGCGATATTGGCTTTGCAGAGAGTTATATCAAGGGTCAGTGGGACTCTCCTGATCTGCTATCACTACTTCGATTGTTGTTAGCTAACAGGCAAGAAATCGAGACCATTATTTATGGCAATTGGTGGGGTCGTCTCGGTTATCGAATCAAGCATTGGTTCAATAAAAATACCAAAGCTGGTAGCAAAAAGAATATCCATGCACACTATGATATTGGAAACGCTTTCTATGCTCTCTGGCTAGACCCGAGCATGACCTATTCGAGTGCTTGCTTCGATAGCAAAGACACACCCTTGGTCGAAGCACAAATTGCCAAGTATCAAAAAATCATTGAATCACTCACTGTTGCACGTGGAGAAAAAATTCTGGAGGTTGGCTGTGGTTGGGGTGGCCTCATGGAGCAAGCTTGCCTTGGGGGTATCGACATTGATTGCTTGACCATCTCTGAAGAGCAAGCCAAGTATGCGCGTGAACGTGGCGGCAGAATCACAGCCAAAGGTTTGGGTCGTCATCAAATTTTGTTACAAGACTATCGAGACCATCAAGAACAGTATGATGGCATTGCCTCCATTGAAATGTTTGAGGCTGTTGGCGAAAGTTATTGGCCAAGTTATTTTGAGATGCTCCACCGATGCCTAAAGCCAGGTAAAAAAGCCTGTATCCAAACCATTGTTATTGCTGATAACTTATTTGAAAAATACCGTAATAGTTCTGACTTCATTCAACAGTATGTATTCCCTGGTGGCATGCTGCCCTCAGAAGAAAAATTCAAAGAGGCCGCCGCTAAGCAGGGTCTTGTGACTGAGAGCGTTTATCGCTTTGGGCAGGACTATCAAAAAACCTTGGTCTTGTGGCATGAAAAATTCAATCAGCAATTAGAAGCCATCAAAGCCCAAGGGTTTGATCAAAAGTTCATCCGCTTATGGAATCTTTACTTGATGTACTGTGCTGCAGGATTTGCTGATAAGAGCACTGACGTCATTCAATTCACCTTAAGAAAACCTGACATAAATGGCGCTTAATCAAAAAGTGATCAGTTTTTACAACAAAAGAATCTGGATCATTGGCGCATCCAGCGGTATTGGCGAAGCCTGCGCCAAGGCTTTCTTGAGCCATGGTGCCAAAGTGGCTCTCAGCGCACGCCGTATCGTTAAACTTAAAGCCATTCAAGATAAATGGCCAGCGGATCAGACTCTTTGCCTGCCTGCAAACGCTCAAAATAATGATGAATTAAATTCTGCATTCCAATCAATCAAGCAAACATGGGGTGGCATTGATTTGCTACTTTATGTTTCCGGCATCTATGAACCCATGCGCGCCGACAACTTTGATTTGGCCAAAGCCACTGACATCATCAATACCAACATCATTGGCGCCATGAGCGCTTGCTCAATCACTTTGCCTGATTTCATTGAACAACAATCTGGTGGTATCGCCATTGTGAGCAGTGTTGCTGGCTATAGTGGTTTGCCACAATCCCTGGCTTATGGACCAAGCAAAGCTGCCATGATTAATTTTTGCGAAACACTTTATTACGACTTAAAACCAAAGAACGTTGCTGTTTATATGATCAACCCTGGCTTTGTGTCGACAGAAGCAACCGCTAAAAATGATTTTGAAATGCCCGCCTTGATCACAGCAGAGCAAGCCGCTACTGAAATTTTAGATGGCATACAGGCTGGTGAATTTGATATTCATTTCCCTAAGAAATTTTCATATTTCTTGAAATTTTTACGATTGCTGCCCTACCCAGTTTATTTCTTCCTCATCAAAAAATTCATCAAGATTTAAATGACAAGTCAGCACATTCAGCGGGTGATTGATCAATTTGAAAATCTATCGCCCAATTCCATTGATGCCTTGGTAGCGCTTTACTCAAAAGATGCATTCTTCAAAGATCCTTTCAATGAAGTTAAAGGACATGCAGACATCAGACACATTTTTACTCACATGTTCACCCAAGTGAACAATCCTCACTTTGTGATTAAAAATACCCTAGAGAATGGCTCTCAAGCTTGCTTGATCTGGGAATTTATCTTTCAACTCAAGCAATCCCCTGAAATCAATCAAGTCATCAGAGGCTGTACCTGGATGACCTTCAATGAAGCGTCGCTCATCACAGAACATCGCGACTACTGGGATGCAGCTGAAGAGCTTTATGAAAAAATTCCCGTCCTGGGCGCACTGATGCGTTGGCTAAAAAAAAGGGCCCGTCAATAAATGCAGGCCCAAAATAAATACTCGAATTTATAAATTCCAGAGTTTTATTTTTTCTCTTTTCTCGCTTTGTTCACCAAAAAATCCATTGCTTGAATCGCTCTGGCTTTTGAGCCGCCGGCAATGGATGGTGAGGTCAAATACTTGCCCTGAACTGCAACTGTTGGCACACCATCAATTCTGTACGCCTGAGCAATTTTATTGCCAGCTCTTGCTTTTGAAATCACGGTGAATGATTTAAAGGCTTTCAAAAAAGCTTGGCGATCAACGCCCTGGCTAGCCACCCAATCTGCTATTTCCGCCTCTGCCAAAAGTTTTCTCTTATTAACGTGCATTGCCACCATGACTTTGGCATGCAAATCATTTCTACCCAGGCTATCCAAGGCATAAAATAATTGGCTGTGAGGTAGTAATTCATCTCTGAAAGCAACCGGCACTTTTTTCACAACAACGTCTTTACCCTGTTTAGCAATCCAAGCACTTAGCTCTGGCTCAAAATCATGACAGTGAGGACAACCGTACCAAAAAAACTCTAGGACCTCAATCTTGCCTTTTGCCTCAGTGGCCTGAGCCACTGGCATCACGCGGTAATCAAAACCTTCTTCAATCGGTCTACCTTGCGATAACGCTAACTGAGAAAATCCTAAGCAGATAAGTCCCAAGAAAACATTTTTGAACAGAGTGAATAAATTGGTGTTTTTCATATCAGGATTAGTTTGATTTATTGATACGAATGATTGTAGAAGGAATACCCGCGCTTTGCAGTCTAGCTCTTGTTTGAGTTACTGCATCTTGCCCCACAAATGGCCCAACACGCACACGCCACAGGGGTGCACCATCTAATTCCCTTTCAGAAATGAGGGCCTCTAGGCCTTGCATCGCTAGCATGGCTTTTTGGCGTTGGGCTTCATCTTGACTCTTATGCGCTCCGGTTTGCAACCAATACTCAGGCCCCTGAGTTGCTTCAGCAATTGAAGCAATAGGATCTTTGGCGACCGCTTCACTTGGCAACGGTACTTTGCTTTGCAATGATTTGTTCAAGTTAGGCTTATCCTCAACCTGAACTTCGCCCTCTTCAATGGCTTCTACAGGCTTTGCTTTACTAATAGCTTCTGGTGCCCTTTGATTTAACTTTGGCTCTGGGGCCCCTTTGGTCAACATGATGGCTACACCCACGGCAATCGCCAAACCCAGTAATAAGCCGAGCACAAAACCCATCAATGTACCGCCTGATGCGCCAGCCTTTAAAGTCACCTGCTGTTGATTCTTATTCATCGAATTAACTCCTTACATTTTTTCAGGTGCTGATACACCTAAAATACCCAATCCATTGGCAATCACTTGCTTGGTCGCTAAAAGTAATGCCAAGCGCGCTAAGCGAACGTTTTCTTCATCAACCAACACTCTGTCTGCATTGTAAAAAGTGTGGAAATCGCTGGCCAAGTCTCTTAAATAAAATGCCAAAGAATGAGGGGTCATGTCTTTTGACGCCTCAGCCAACACATCAGAGTACTCAGATAAACGGGTCAAGAGCATATTGGACGCATGACTATCTAATGCAAGAAGAGACGCTGACTTAAGACTACTCTCATCTCCTGCCCACTGTCTCAAAATTGAACAAATTCTGGCGTGCGCGTATTGCACATAAAAAACAGGATTCTCATCATTCTGTTTAAGAGCCAAATCAACATCAAATACAAATTCAGTGTCTGCTTTACGAGAGATCAAGAAGAATCGAACCGCATCTCTACCACGACGAATCGCATCTTGTCGCTCAGCATCACTCATCTCAGCTGTCACACCACCAGACCACTCAATGAGGTCTCTGACAGTCACATAAGAACCAGCACGCTTAGATATCTTGACCTCTTCGCCACCCTTCATCACGGTGACCATCTTGTGCAAGACGTACTGCGGATAATCTTTCGGGATATCCCAAGAACGCTTCTGCGCAACTCCTTGAATGCCTGAGCGTACGCGTGCAATCGTGCCATGGTGATCACTGCCTTGGATGTTGATCACATGGGTAAAACCTCGTGACCATTTGCTGGCGTGATAGGCAACGTCTGGAACAAAGTATGTGTAGCTGCCATCTGATTTTTTCATGACACGATCTTTGTCATCACCATCATCAGTGGTGCGCAACCAAAGAGCACCCTCTGCTTCGTAACTCTTGCCAACTGATGCTAAATCAGACACAACCGATGCCACGCTACCATCACTGTACAAAGATGATTCCAAGTAATAGCAATCAAATTGAACGCCGAATGAGTTCAGGTCAATGTCTTGTTCTTTGCGCAAATAAGCCACAGCAAACTGGCGAATAGATTCGATGTTATCGATATCACCATCTGCATGCACAGGCTGACCGTCTGAAGCTGCCACAGTGGCTTTGGCCAAATAGTCTTTTGCAATATCAGCAATGTACTCACCGTTATAGGCAGACTCTGGCCAATCTTTAACGCCAGGACTCAAACCTTTTGCTCTTGCCTGAACAGAAATAGCTAAATTTTGTATCTGTACGCCAGCATCGTTGTAATAAAACTCTTTGTGAACCGACCAACCTTGAGTTTTTAAAATGTTCGATAAGGCATCACCCAGGGCTGCTTGGCGACCATGACCCACATGCAAAGGACCCGTTGGGTTTGCAGACACAAATTCAATCAATACTTTTTTACCTAGCTCGGCTTGCTGACCATAACAATTACCATCAGCAAAAACTTTTCCAATCACTTGCAAACGAGCATTTTGAGTCAAACGTAAATTAATGAATCCTGGACCAGCAATTTCAGCACTCGCAATTAATTCTTGAGACCCTGCTAGCGCCATTAACTTCTCAATAAATACTTGAGCTAACTCTCTTGGATTGGCTTTCCATGCCTTGGACAACTGCATAGCAATATTGGTGGCCAAATCTCCGTGCTCGACGACTTTTGGTCGCTCAACATGGGGTTCTGGCAGCGGGTCGACAATGCTTCGCTCTTTAGCAATCTCAGCTAGGGCAACTTGCATGAATGAAATAATTTGTTTTTTAATGACTGGTAGCATAGAGGCTTAGTTTATCAGTTAACTTTTGGTGTTAATCTTTGCTAATGTTATATAAATTTCAATGCAAAAAAGCTGCAGATGTTTTGATGTTAGAAGATCTGACCTCAAAGATTTTTGCCATTATCGGAAGACCTTTAGAGCCAAGAGGTATCTTTCTGCTTGAACAGTTGCCCATTGCCATTGCAAAGTTAGAGGCTGCCATTGCAGAAGACATGGAACGCAAAAAGAACGGCTCTGAAAACACACCCTCAGAATCTTCTGAAGAATCTGCCCACAGCGTCAACCATGATCGCTTAGGACAAAGAGCATATCCATTCATCAACTTACTCAAAGAGGCTTTACTTAAGGAAGAGATGGTATCTTGGGGCGCTTAACAAAGTCCTCTTGCTGATCCTCACCAATGCGACCCACATCAAAGTACTGAGCCTGTGGGTTTGCCAAATAGAAACCGCTCACGCTAGACGATGGCGTCATGGCCATTGACTCAGTCAAAGCCATATCAATTTCATCAGCCTTTAAGCATTCAAACATGTCTTTCTTAACCAAGTGATCTGGGCATGCTGGGTAACCAGGGGCTGGACGAATACCTTGGTACTTTTCCTGAATCAGGTCTTCATTACTGAGACCCTCATCAGAAACATAACCCCAAAGTTCAGTTCTGAC
>JAGVCB010000088.1 GCA_020059445.1 Polynucleobacter sp.
GTAGAGAGCGAGCCTTGCCAGTCTGCATTAGAGCGGAAACAATGGTGTTCAACGTTCTATATTGACTCTCCAGACCCAATTCAGGGGCAATAGCTTTAGCATCATCACGAAGTGCATTCAGCTTATGTTCACCGCGAATGTTGCATAGCTTGCTTAGATAAGATTCAACCCAGGGGCGACCCATGGTGCGCAGATCTGAGCCTTTACGGCTATAAAGATTCTCTAATAGCCGTCTTGCTTCAGGGGATATGAAGAGTTTTCCATAAGGGGTATCGTTCAGCGAATCCTTATGCGATTGAACTGCGGCGGGCCCTGGCAAGATATTGAGCGTGAGCCCGGGAAATTCTATTTGGCGAGCTCTATTGCCCGATACTAAAAATACATTGCCGCTATCATCTGGTTTGCAAAGATGAGCAGAGCGGTAAGCTATTACGGAGCCTGGGTAAAGGTATTCGGTAATTTGCCGCCAATTTGGCCGAATGATTTGCTCGAGCGGGCTGGCGAGGTCACTGGTGTATATGCCGCGATAAATTTGACGCAAGCGCCCAGACCTAGCCAAGCGGGAAATTCTTTGGGCGTTGGCTTTGTCTTCTCTTGAGCTGAAAAGCAAGAGTGGCAGCTGGTCAACAGGGGTGTTCATAGGGCCTTAATTCATCCATTATTGTCAACAAATATGCATTAATTATAGTTTATTGTCAACAAATATGCGTATAGAATAAAAATAATCCTATTTTTAGGTATATGGACAAGGCTATTTCAAAGCTTTTGCATCTGTTACCAGTTGATATAACTGATTGTGCCTGTGAAGGATTTCAAAAAAAAGCTTCAAGGTATTGAGAGCATCAACGTCAGCTCTGTGTGGGCTGCCTTCAAATTGAAGCTTAAAAGAACTAAGACCTGAGGCAAGACCGCCACTTGGTTTTTTGCCCATGGCAAGCATGTGCAGGCTGTACCAAGTTTTGACATCGATCCAGCGACGACCAAAATGGGGAAAGCTGATACCTCGATCTTTAAATTCAGATTTCAGTTCAAGCGAATCGCCACCGCCCCACGTAATGGGATTAACAAAACAATTGTGCTTAGTAATAATTTCTCCAATTTCTTTTGCTACTTGTTCGTGTGGAACTGCAAAATCAGAAATATCCTTATTACAAATGCCAGTTAATTGGGTGATGAATTCAAAAATAGGCTCTTGGGGATCTAAGAACCATTTATACGTAGATAAGGACTGATTGGCATAGTCGTGATAATTGCCAACGGCTAACCCGACCTGAATGATCTTTGGGTTTGAGGTCGAATTATCTTGAGCATTATTGAGCTCTAAATCAAGTGCGAAATAACACAGCTCTCTGTCCATGGGACTCCTTCTTTTCCGTTTTGATGAATGAGAAATTTAGAGGCAGAACTTTACCAATTGATGGTGATAGATTGCAGCTCACAGTTAAATACCGAGCTGCCTCAAATCAAAGGAATGATATTTGCTCGGAGATGGCTTGCGCCATAAACATTAGACCAACGTTACTTCAAAAACAACATCTGCAAATCATTCAGATACTGAATGCCCATTCTAGATGCTTTCAAGCTGGTTGGATCTTCATCCAGCAAACCTTTTTTCAGAGCATTTTGAATCGGGCCATTGATGGAGCTGATTTCTAAACCTGTTCTTTCTTTGAATTCATGTGTGGGCACACCATCGATCAATCTCAATGTGTTGAGCATGAATTCAAAAGGTAAATCATCTTTACTCAAGATGCGTTCTTCAATCAGGGCGTGACCTTGAGCAAATATCTTTTGCATGTAAGTGTCAGGATGACGCTCATTGGTTTGTCTGGCGATTTGATTGTGAGCAGAAATCTTGCCGTGTGCGCCAGCGCCAATGCCAATGTAATCACCAAACTTCCAATAATTCATATTGTGTTGGCAACGGTTCCCAGTCTTGGCGTAAGCAGAAATCTCATAACGCTCATACCCCGCACCTTGCAGTCTTTCCATTAGTGCATCAAGCATTTCAAACGCGCTGTCATCATCGGGGATGGCTGGTGGGTATTTTGCGAAGAGCGTGTTGGGCTCAAGTGTCAGATGATAAAGAGACAAGTGTTGCGTTTTAAATGTCAAAGCTTGCTCTAAATCTTGGATGGCTTCATCGAGTGTTTGATTTGGCAAGGCATACATCAAATCAATATTAACTTGATCAAACAGATCTAGTGCTGCATGGATGGCTGCCTTGGCTTGGGCTGAGTCATGGATTCGGCCCAAAGCTTTGAGCTTTTCATCGTTGAAACTCTGGATGCCCAATGAAATACGATTAATGCCACTTTGTGCATAGCTTTTGAATTTCTCAATTTCAAAAGTGCCTGGATTTGCTTCCATGGTGATTTCAGCATCTGCATTAACAGGCAGTAGGGCGCGTATATCAGACAGCAGCTGATCTAAGCCCTCAGCAGAAAGCAGGCTGGGCGTGCCGCCACCAATAAAGATCGTGTGAATCCTGCGCCCCCATACTTTGGGAAGCGTGCTTTGCAAATCTAGGCGAAGCGCCTCGAGGTATCTTTTTTCATCAAAGCTCTGATTGGTTTCTTTTCCTTCTTTGATTTGATGAGAATTGAAGTCACAGTAGGGACATTTTTTAATGCACCAAGGGATGTGAACATAAAGAGATAAAGGGGGCAGTGAAGTCAGCATCTTGCGGCGTCAGAGTGACAGACCTATTTTTTGATTTAACTTTTTATTCAACTCTTGAACCAAGATGTTCAATGCTTGGCCACGGTGGCTGATTTGATTTTTTTCTTCAGCAGTTAATTCTGCGGCTGTTTTGCGTAGCTGTGGAACAAAGAACAATGGATCATAGCCAAAGCCATGCTCGCCTTGCCCAGTTTCTAGGATTTCGCCATGCCAATGACCAACAGCAATCAACGGCTCTGGGTCATCGGCTGAATTGATGAACACCAAGGTGCAAGTGAAGTGAGCACTTCGTTGCTGGACACCACTTAATTTTTTAATCAAGAGTGCATTGTTGTCAGCATCCGAAGGATCTTTCTTTTGATCACTCAAAGCGAATCGGGCTGATAAAACTCCTGGTAGACCGCCCAATGCATCAACACAAATACCAGAATCATCAGCCAAGGCAGGCAGGCCACTCAGCCTGCTCGCGTGCCTGGCTTTGGTGATGGCATTTTCAACA
>JAGVCB010000188.1 GCA_020059445.1 Polynucleobacter sp.
AAGCCATGCAAGCATCAATCAAAGCTGAAACAAATGTAAGTGCTGAACTTTCTACAACTGGCGGAACAAGTGATGCTCGCTTTATTGCAAAGATTTGTCCTCAAGTTGTTGAATTTGGACCTCGCAATGCAACCATCCATCAAATCAACGAACGTGTTGAGCTTGCAGATATAGAGCCACTCAAAAATATTTACAAAGGTGTTTTAGAAAAGTTAATTGCCTAAGCGTTAACTCTTTCAACACATTTATGAACACTGAAATAACTTTAGAAGTTTCTTGGCAACAACTGACAGAAAAATTAGATCTCGCTGGCTTGAGTTATGGTCACGGTGCGATCGATGCCCAAAGCGAAGCCCTTTGGATCATTGCCACAGCTTTAGGTTTTCCGCCTGAAGACGCTGCGGATGCTTTAGACACCCTCATCACGCCTGATATACAAACCAAAATTGATGCTTGGGCGCTTGAGCGCATCACCACTCGCAAACCTTTGGCCTATATCCTGGGTGAAGCTTGGTTGATGGGTATTCCATTTTATTGTGATGAGCGCAGTATCGTGCCACGCTCATTCATTGCCGAATTAATTGTGGACGGTCATTTGGAACCCTGGTTACCCCCCAGCGCCAGAGTCTTAGACCTATGCACTGGCAATGGCTCATTGGCAATTTTGATGGCCCTATCTTGCCCAGATGTGGAAGTCTCCGGATCAGATATCAGTATGCAGGCTTTGTCATTAGCGGCTAAGAATATTGATCGTCACAACCTCAGCGAACAAATCGAAATTTACCAGGGTGACTTATTTGAATCATTGCCCTCGCCCAACGAAGAAAATTTATTTGATTTGATCATTTGCAACCCACCTTATGTGAATGCAACATCGATGGCAAATCTTCCAGCCGAATATCATGCCGAACCAGAAATTTCTCTGGCAGGTGGGGTAGATGGCATGGACATCGTTCGAAAAATCATCACGAACGCGAAAGATTATTTAAAGCCTGATGGTGCCTTGGTACTTGAGATCGGCAATGAAGCTAAAAACTTCTCTGATGCCTTTCCAGAAATTCCAGTGACATGGCTTGAGGTTTCTGCTGGCGATGATCAGGTCTTGCTCATACAAGCAGAAGACCTTTAATTCCTAAACCACCAATTCTTTATTCTAGATTTCTAGCAGCTTGAATCGCCTGATCGATGCGATCAACAGCGATGATGGTCAATCCTGGAATGTTCGTTTTAGGAGCATTGGCCTTTGGAACAATCGCTTGCTTAAAACCCAGCTTAGCAGCTTCTTTGAGGCGCTCCTGACCTCTTGGGCAAGGCCTGATCTCTCCAGCTAACCCAACCTCTCCAAAGACAATCAAATTCTTAGGCAGCGCTTTATTTTTCATCGATGACTGAATCGCTAATAAGACTGCTAAGTCAGCTGCAGGCTCTGTGATTTTTACGCCACCCACCGCGTTCAAGAAAACATCTTGATCAAAACAGGCAATGCCCGCATGACGATGTAAGACGGCCAATAGCATCGCTAAACGATGTTGCTCTAGTCCTAAAGCCAATCTGCGTGGATTAGGAACATGTGCAGCATCAACCAATGCCTGGATCTCGACCAACAACGGTCGACTGCCCTCTTGCGTGACCAACACACAAGAACCAGGAACAATTTGATCGTGCTGAGATAGGAACAAAGCTGAAGGATTGGCCACACCTTTGAGACCTTTATCGGTCATAGCAAAAACACCCAGTTCATTGACAGCACCAAAACGATTTTTAAAGGCTCGCACCAGCCTGAATGATGAGTGCGTATCACCCTCAAAATACAAAACGGTATCCACGATGTGCTCTAAGACCCTTGGTCCTGCTAAGTTACCTTCTTTGGTGACATGGCCTACCATGATCATGCAAACACCGGTTGTTTTAGCCAAGCGAGTTAATTGGGCTGCGCATTCTTTTACCTGGGCTACTGAGCCAGGCGCAGAACTCAAAGCTTCTGAGTAGACTGTTTGTATTGAGTCAACAACTACCACCGTAGGTCTGGCAGATTCAATGGTAGCGAGTAATTTTTCTAATTGGATTTCAGCCAAGACTTCTAGATCTGGTGCCTGTATGCCTAAGCGCTTTGCCCTCAAGGCAATTTGTGCACCAGATTCCTCACCGCTGATATAAAGGACCGAGTCACCTCTGGCGCTCATTGCAGCCAGTGCTTGTAAGAGCAATGTTGATTTACCAATCCCCGGATCACCCCCGATCAATGCAACACCACCGGTGACCAAACCGCCACCCAACACCCGGTCAAACTCATCAACACCGGTACTGATGCGGGGAAGATCCTCAGCTTCTATGACAGATAGTTTTTGTTTGGGTGCGGCTTTAGCCAAGCTTTGAAAGCGATTGCTTGATGGTTTGTCTTCCACGGTTTCTTCCATGGAGTTCCAAGCTTCACAGTTAGGGCACTGACCCTGCCACTTTGCTGATAAGCCCCCACAAGCTTGGCAAACATACACAGATTTAATTTTTGCCATTAAAGCGGACTACCTTTTTTATTTTCTTGAGCACGCTTTTCTGAGTCAGCGCGTTTTTTTAGAAGGTCTTCTTCACGTTTGGTTTGATCCAATTGCTTTTGCTCGTAATCTTTAACATTGTCAGCACGTTGCTTTGCCTTGGCTGGATCGTTGCGCTCTTTGATTCTTTGTGCATCTTGCTCATCTTTGATGATGGACTTAAGAACGCGTTCTCTTTCGCGCATGGGTATTTCTTGAGCGCGTATTTCTTTGATTTCTTGACGATGTTCTAAACGAGCTTTATCAAGACAACGGGTCGTGAAAAATTTATCGTAACAATCATGTTGTTTTTTTTCTAAGCGGTATTTAGCCCAATCTTTTTGTAGATTGAGTTTGCCTTGAATCTTTTCAATTTCTGCAAGCTCAGCAATCTCTGCTGAACCAGCAAATGACGCCGTTGCCAGCAAAGACAATGATGTAAAAAAGACGCCGAGTGAAATTCTGCAATAGCTCATAAGCCTAAGGATAAAGCCATTAGCGTTTTATGCCTAAAAAACTTAAATCTCTATCTTGGCACCAAGCTCCACCACCCTATTGGTAGGGATTTGGAAGAAGTCAGATGGTTTTGCAGCATTTTGGAACATCCAAGCAAATAGTCTTTCACGCCACAAAGCCATACCTGGCATTTTGGAAGGCACAACTGTGTCACGTGCCAAGAAGAAGGATGTTTCCATCAGATCAAACTTTAATTGATATTGGGCTTCAATTTGCGCCAATACTTTGTTGATGTCTGGTGTTTCTTTATAGCCGTGCACAGAACGTACCAAATAAATCTTCCCACCTAAGTCTTTGAGAGTTAAACGCTCATCGTCACTCACATAAGGCACATCCCAGATACTCAACTTTAAAAAGAAGACGCGTTCATGCAAGACGCGATTATGTTTAAGGTTGTGCAGCATCGCTACAGGAACGTAATCAATGTGGGCAGTTAAAAAGATACCTGTGCCTTCGACTCTGTGAGGGGGGTGCGCTAAGAGGCCAGCGACAAATGGTTCTAAAGGAATCGATTCATTGACAATACGATCACGCAGTAATTTTCTACCCTTGTACCAAGTCATAAGACAAGTGAAGCAAATGACGCCGATCAATAATGGGTACCAACCGCCGTCTTTTAACTTGATCAAGGTTGCGGTCCAAAATGCCAAGTCGATGATCAAGAAAGCTGTAATCAAGCAAACAATCACAATTGGATTCAAGCGCCATTCACGACGCATCACAATCGCTAAAAGAATGGTGGTGATCAACATGGTCGTCGTGACTGAGATACCGTATGCCGCCGCCAAATTGCCAGACTCTCTGAATTCAATCACCGTGAAAAGCACCATGATCAAAAGTGACCAGTTCACCACAGGGATGTAAATTTGACCTCTTTCATTATCAGAGGTATGACGAATACCCATGCGAGGTAGAAATCCTAAAAGGATTGCTTGATTAGCCAAAGAAAATGCACCAGAAATAACTGCTTGAGATGCAATCACCGTGGCAGCTGTAGCTAACCCAACCATCGGCCACAAAGCCCACTCAGGCACCATCAAGTAAAAAGGATTTTTGATGGCTTCAGGGTTTGACAACAATAAAGCCCCTTGACCAAAATAATTTAATAGCAAACTTGGTAAAACTAAAAACAACCATGCGTAGCGAATTGGACGTCGACCGAAGTGTCCCATATCCAAATAGAGAGCCTCAACGCCAGTGACCACAAGAACCACAGAGCCCATGACGATATAAGCCATTAAGGTATGTTCAGAAATAAAATTGATCGCGTAGATCGGGTTGATTGCGTTAAAAATTTCAGGGGCTTTGATGACGTTATAGAGACCTAAAGCAGCCAATGAAATAAACCATGCGATGGTGATAGGGCCAAATAGTTTTCCAACAGCGGCCGTACCGTATTTTTGAATCACAAACAACGCAACTAAAATAGTGATTGTGATTGGGATCACGAAGCGCTTCATTTCTGGAGTGGCAATTTCTAAACCTTCCACCGCTGATAGAACAGAAATCGCTGGGGTGATGACTGATTCGCCATAAAGCATGCAGGCACCAAACATGCCCAACATCATGACTGTTAAATAGGATTTACTTCCTGACTGAAGTGATCTAAGTGCTAATGCCATCAAAGACAACACACCACCCTCGCCTTTGTTATCTGCACGCATCACAAAGTGAACATACTTAAATGTCACAACCAGCAAGATTGTCCAAAACATCATTGAAATGATGCCGAATACTGCCATTTCGCTGAATGGAATGCCGTGACTTGGACTAAAGGATTCTTTTAATGCGTATAAGGGGCTAGTGCCAATGTCACCGAAAACAACACCAATGGCTGCAATCGCCAAGGTAGCTGTGCTTGCTTTTTGATGACCATCTTGACCATGAAGCTCAACCGGCTTAAGCAAAGATGTTTGTGAATTTTCTGGATTACTGATGGACACCAGTCACTCCCTGATAAATGATATTTGTATTATATGCCGACCATATTGCGACGCAACATTAATTAAGCTCACTCTATGATTTATCCAGCCAATGGCCAATTCCTAGAGCATTCAACTCCAAATCAATCTGAAGAAAAGCTGTGATCTGATCGGCAGAAAGTTTGCAGTTCATTGTTTTTAAATGCTTTATATGAATTTTAGCCATACCATCTTTTAATAAGGCGTGGCGATTAGGATCAGCTTTTAATTTTTTCGCCAAAACAACGATTTCATCTAATTGCTCCA
>JAGVCB010000014.1 GCA_020059445.1 Polynucleobacter sp.
CAGTCAATGTTGTTTTGCCGTGGTCAACGTGACCAATCGTGCCTACGTTTACGTGCGGTTTTGTCCGCTCAAATTTCTCTTTTGCCATTTTTCAGCCTCTAATTCAAATAATTGTTAATTAAAATTACTTAGACTTTGCAGCAATCACTGCATCAGCCACGTTCTTTGGAGCCTCAGAATAATGTTTGAATTCCATGGTGTATGTTGCACGACCTTGAGTCAATGAACGTAAACCTGTTGAATAACCAAACATCTCAGCCAAAGGCACTTCAGCGCGAACAATCTTGCCACCACCAGGAATGTCATCCATACCCTGCAAAATTCCGCGACGTGAAGATAAGTCACCCATCACGTTACCCATGAAGTCTTCTGGTGTCTCTACTTCTACAGACATCATTGGCTCCAACAACACTGGGCTTGCTCTGCGCATACCTTCTTTGAACGCCATTGAACCGGCCATTCTGAAAGCATTCTCATTTGAGTCAACATCATGGTATGAACCAAAGAACAATGTTGCCTTGATGTCTACCACTGGATATCCAGCCAATACACCGTTATTCAATGTTTCTTGAATACCCTTGTCTACCGCAGGAATGTATTCACGAGGAACCACACCACCCTTAATAGCGTCAACGAACTCAAAACCTTTACCTGGCTCTTGTGGCTCTAACTTCAACACAACGTGACCGTACTGACCACGACCACCAGACTGCTTAACAAACTTACCTTCAACTTCTTCGCAAACCTTGCGGATTGTTTCGCGGTATGCAACCTGTGGCTTACCAACAGTTGCTTCAACACCAAACTCACGCTTCATACGATCGACCAAAATTTCCAAGTGCAACTCGCCCATACCGGAAATAATTGTTTGACCAGATTCTTCGTCAGTCTTAACGCGGAATGAAGGATCTTCTTGTGCTAAACGATTCAACGCCAAGCCCATCTTCTCTTGGTCAGCCTTTGTTTTTGGCTCAACCGCTTGAGAAATCACTGGCTCCGGGAACACCATGCGCTCCAAAACAATAACGCTGTCTGGATCACAAAGAGTTTCACCTGTTGTTGCTTCTTTCAAACCAACAGCAGCAGCGATATCGCCAGCATGAACTTCTTTAATTTCTTCACGTTGGTTAGCGTGCATCTGAAGAATACGACCTAGACGCTCTTTCTTACCTTTGATCGGGTTGTAAACAGTGTCACCTGACTTAACAACACCTGAATAAACACGGAAGAAAATTAATTGACCAACGAATGGGTCTGTCATGATCTTGAATGCCAATGCTGAGAACTTCTCATCATCTGCAGCCTTACGCTCACCCTGAGTACCATCTTCTAATTCGCCTGTTACAGGTGGAATGTCGATAGGTGAAGGCATGTAATCGATCACAGCATCCAACATCGCCTGAACGCCTTTGTTCTTAAATGCAGTACCGCACATCATTGGAACAATCTCACTGGCAATCGTACGCGCACGCAATGCTTTTTTAATTTCTTCTTCAGTTAAAGCTTCGCCGCCCAAATACTTGTTCATCAAATCTTCTGATGACTCAGCTGCTGCCTCAACCATTTTTTCGCGCCACTCTTCTGCACTTGCTTGCAATTCTGCAGGAATGTCTTCGTATGTGAATTTAGTACCTTGTGATGCCTCGTCCCAGAAGATAGCTTTCATCTTCACTAGGTCTACAACACCTTTGAAGTTTTCTTCTGCGCCAATCGGAATTTGAATCGCGATTGGGTTTGCTTTCAAACGCAAACGCATTTGATCGTAAACCTTGAAGAAGTTGGCACCTGTACGGTCCATCTTGTTCACGAACGCTAAACGAGGAACTTTATATTTGTTTGCTTGACGCCATACTGTTTCTGATTGAGGCTGAACACCACCCACAGCACAGTAAACCATACAAGCACCGTCCAACACGCGCATTGAGCGCTCAACTTCAATTGTGAAGTCTACGTGGCCTGGTGTATCGATGATGTTAACGCGGTGCTCTGCGTAGTTACCAGCCATACCCTTCCAGAAAGCTGTTGTAGCCGCTGAAGTAATGGTGATACCACGCTCTTGCTCTTGCTCCATCCAGTCCATGGTAGCTGCGCCATCATGAACTTCGCCAATCTTGTGATTAACGCCGGTGTAAAACAAAATACGTTCTGTTGTTGTCGTTTTTCCTGCGTCAATATGCGCAGAAATACCAATATTACGATAACGCTCGATAGGGGTTTTACGTGCCACTTTATCCTCGACTTTTCTGAGCTGTTAGAAACGGAAATGAGAGAAAGCTTTGTTAGCTTCTGCCATACGGTGAACTTCATCACGCTTCTTCATCGCACCGCCACGTCCTTCAGACGCTTCGATCAATTCATTAGCAAGACGCTGAGCCATTGACTTCTCGCCACGCTTCTTAGCTGCTTCACGCAACCAACGCATAGCCAAAGCCAAACGACGTGATGGACGAACCTCAACAGGCACCTGGTAGTTTGCACCACCAACACGACGGCTCTTCACCTCAACCACTGGCTTAACGTTGCCCATGGCGATTGAAAATACTTCTAGGGGTTCTTTGTTGGCTTTCTTTTCGATGTGCTCGAAAGCGCCATAAACGATACGTTCTGCAACGGATTTTTTACCATCCAACATCAAAACGTTCATGAATTTAGCAACTTCAACGTTTCCAAATTTTGGATCCGGAAGAATTTCACGCTTGGGTACTTCGCGACGACGCGGCATTACAACTCCTAATTTTATTCAGTTAGAGGACCATTCCTCAAAGTTACTCAACTAGATCACAA
>JAGVCB010000091.1 GCA_020059445.1 Polynucleobacter sp.
CAAACCAAAGAGGCAATCGCGCATGCTAAGGCTGCAGGTGTTCCATTGGTTGTTGCAATCAATAAAATTGATAAACCAGATGCAAATCCAGATCGTGTGAAGCAAGAATTAGTTGCTGAAAGCGTTGTGCCTGAAGAATACGGTGGCGATTCACCATTCATTCATGTATCCGCTAAAGCTGGTACAGGTATTGATGAGCTCTTAGAAAACGTTTTGTTACAAGCTGAAGTTCTTGAACTTAAAGCCCCGAAAGAGGCTGCAGCCAAAGGTTTGGTAATTGAAGCTCGCCTTGATAAAGGTAAGGGACCAGTTGCAACCATTTTGGTTCAATCAGGTACTTTGCGTCGTGGCGACATGATTTTGGCAGGCTCATCTTTTGGTCGTGTTCGCGCCATGTTGGATGAAAACGGTAAGCCTTGTAATGAGGCTGGCCCATCAATCCCAGTTGAGATTCAAGGTCTATCAGAAGTTCCTGCAGCGGGTGAAGAAGTGATTGCTGTTGCTGATGAGCGCAAAGCTCGTGAGATCGCTTTGTTCCGTCAAGGTAAGTTCCGTGATGTGAAGTTGGCGAAACAGCAAGCTGTGAAACTTGAAAGCATGTTTGAAAACATGGGTGAAGGCAGTGTTGAGTCTAAGAACTTGCCGATCATCATCAAGGCAGACGTTCAGGGTTCTCAAGAAGCTTTGTCACAGTCATTGCAAAAGCTTTCAACAGCCGAAGTCAAGGTTGTGATTGTTCACGCAGCAGTTGGTGGCATCACTGAGACTGACATTAACTTAGCTGTGGCTTCTAAAGCTGTGGTGATTGGATTTAATTCTCGTGCTGATGCATTGGCGCGCAAGTTGGCAGAAGCCAATGGCGTAGACATTCGCTACTACAACATCATTTACGATGCGGTTGATGAAGTGAAGGCTGCGATGAGCGGCATGTTGACGCCAGAGAAGAAAGAAGAAATCACTGGCTTGGTTGAAATTCGTCAAGTGATCCAAGTATCTAAAGTTGGTTCTGTTGCGGGTTGTATGGTTCTTGAGGGTATCGTCAAGCGATCATCACGCGCACGTTTGTTGCGTAACAACGTGGTTGTTTGGACTGGCGAATTGGATTCATTGAAGCGTTTCAAAGATGACGTCAAAGAGGTGAAGGGTGGTTTTGAGTGCGGTCTATCTCTCAAGAATCACAACGATATTCATGAAGGCGATCAACTAGAGATATTTGAAGTTACAGAAGTGGCAAGAACACTTTAATAGCTTTAAATAAAAAACATGCCAGTAAAAAATCATCGTAATCAACGAGTAGCCGACCAAATCCAAAGGGATTTGGCTGAGCTCATTCCGCGCGAGATTCGTGATCCCAAGGTTGGTTTGATCACCTTGCAGGCTGTTGAGCTAACGACTGACATGGCACACGCCAAAATATTTTTCACAGTTCTAGGAGCTGAGCCAGAGCATGCCTTGGCTGCTCTGCGTGAAAAAGCCGGTTACTTACATTCATTGCTGTTTAAGCGTTTACACATTCACACAGTCCCAACCTTGCATTTTCATCATGATGAATCTGTGGCGCGTGGCGTTGAAATGTCGCGTTTAATAGATCAAGCGCTGCGCGACGAAAAGGCTTAATCATGCCCCAAGGTATTCACGGAGTGGTTCTTCTGGATAAGCCAGAAGGAATCAGCTCACAAACTGCTGTCACGATTGTCAAGCGCGCATTTGATGCTGATAAGGCTGGGCACACAGGAACTTTGGATCCTATGGCAACTGGTTTATTGCCAGTGTGTTTGGGTGAGGCAACGAAATACTCACAAGATTTATTGGATGCCGATAAAACTTATTTGGCAACCATCAAGTTTGGCGAAAAAACCTCTACAGGTGACGCAGAAGGTGAAGTGATTGAAGTTAAAGAAGCTAATTTTGATGTGACCGATGTCTTTTTATTGCAGGAAAAATTAGCTGAAATTGTGTTGAAGTTCACAGGTGAAATTGCACAAATTCCGCCGATGTTCTCTGCCTTGAAGCGTGATGGTAAGCCTTTGTATGAATATGCCCGCGCAGGCGAGACCTTGGAGCGAGAAGCAAGAATTGTCACAATTCATTCTTTAAAATGGACACATATTGAATGGCCAGTGGCTCAATTAGAGGTTTCTTGCAGTAAAGGAACGTATGTCAGAACTTTGGCTGAGGATATTGGTGATTATTTAGGTGCTGGTGCTCACTTGATTGGCTTGCGCCGTGAAAAAGTGGGACATTTGAGTTTGGGTCATGGCGTAACTTTGGATGCTGTCAAAAATAATCATCAAGAAAAAAATACCAAGCCTGAGTATTTACTGCCAGTAGATGCTCTCGTACAAGACCTCAACTCATTGGGGCTTACAAATGAAGAGGCAGATCGCTTGCGTCTGGGGCAAAGAGTCCCAGTCAGTAAAGCGGGTAGCAATGAAGAGTTAATGAGGATTTATCGTGGCACGATTGAATCTTGTAATTTTATGGGTACCGCAGACTGGCGCAAAGGTGTATTGCACCCACGTCGTTTGATTGCCCAAGCAGCAGCAGTAACGAATTTAACCAATTGAAAAAAATGAAAGCAGAACTATGAGTATTCGCGCCTTAAGAAATATTGCCATTATTGCCCACGTTGACCACGGTAAAACGACTTTGGTTGACCAATTGTTGCGTCAGTCAGGAACATTCCGTGAGAACCAAGCGCTTACAGAACGCGTCATGGACTCTAACGATATTGAAAAAGAACGTGGTATCACGATCTTGTCAAAGAACTGTGCAGTTGAGTATGAAGGTACTCATATCAACATCGTTGACACCCCAGGACACGCAGACTTCGGTGGTGAAGTTGAGCGCGTTCTATCGATGGTGGATGGTGTATTGCTATTGGTAGACGCTGTTGAAGGCCCAATGCCACAAACACGTTTCGTGACAAAGAAAGCTTTGGCACTTGGCTTGAAGCCAATCGTGGTTGTTAACAAGGTGGACCGTCCAGGTGCGCGTATTGATTATGTTGTGAATGCAACTTTTGAACTGTTTGATAAATTGGGTGCAACGGAAGAGCAGTTGGATTTCCCAGTTGTGTACGCATCCGGTTTGGCTGGTTATGCGGGTTTAACACCTGAAGTGCGTGAAGGAACCATGGCGCCATTGTTTGAAACGGTATTGAAGTATGTGCCGATTCGTGACGAAGATCCAGACGGTCCTTTGCAATTCCAAATTTCATCCATTGATTACAACAGCTATGTTGGCAAAATCGGTGTAGGTCGTATC
>JAGVCB010000065.1 GCA_020059445.1 Polynucleobacter sp.
TATTTCTGGGTGCCTGCGCCCAAGTCATGCCGCCTTGTAACGCTGTGAATGCCCCCGCCATCCAAGACGTGCAAGCCAGCCAATGGACCTTGATCAGATGGCACTACACCAGCCCCAATGATGGAAAAACCCGCCAAAGATCAATTCCATATGGTGAAAATAAGACGCCTTTGAGCCTGAACTTTTCATCTGATGGTAAATCGGTTAGTGGTCACTCTGGCTGCAATCTTTATACCGCTCAAGTTCAAGTCGGAGATAAAGGATTTGTCATAGAAAAAATAGCCAGTACCCGCAAAGCTTGCGATCCTGCCGCGAGTGACTTGGAATATCAATTTCTGAGCCATTTGGCTAACTATCGCAGCATGGTCCGCGACGGTGATCGGCTCTTGATCATGACCCGCAACAATGAAGTCCTGAGTTTTTCACTCAAAAACTAAGGGGTTTAATCAAGTGGTTTCAACGCTGTCACATTAAATCAATACAATCTATCCATGCATAAAAATAAACTTCTCTTTTGCGCCTTGGGTCTTTTTTTTCCAGGCACTGGTTTCAATCTCTTTTACCTAAAAGGTTTGGGCAGTCCATGGGCTTGGTTACAAATGGTCAGCTTATTTGCAGGCATTCTAGGATGGAAACTATTGGGTGCTAGTGATATGTCTTCTGCCCTCGGTTGGATTTTGACAGCTGCTGGATTCATCGCTCTAGAAGCCAGTTTGTTAACAACCATTGTGTTTGGTCTAAGGCCAGATGAGAAATGGGACGCTCAATTCAACGCCAACAGTGGTCAAAAGAGTGAATCAGGCTGGCTGGTGATTTTGTGCGTGATCGCTTCTTTGATGATTGGCGCAGCAGTGTTGATGATTGGTTTAGCGATTGCCTTCGAGCAACACTTCATCAGTCAATTCGAGGCAGCCAAAAAAATCTCTCAATAAAGAGATAGAAAACAGTCCTTAACAGCAGCAGAAAAGTAGTATTGAGGAGCGGAGTGCTCCCCACCCTTTCATCAACCCAATTCTTTGATCAACTCCGGTACAGCCGTGAACAAATCAGCCACAAGACCATAATCAGCAACACTGAAAATAGCAGCATCAGCATCTTTATTGATTGCCACGATGACCTTCGAGTCTTTCATACCAGCCAAGTGCTGAATAGCTCCAGAGATACCAACGGCAATATAAAGCTGCGGCGCCACAATCTTTCCAGTCTGTCCTACCTGATAATCATTGGGCACATAACCAGCATCAACCGCTGCTCTAGATGCACCCAGAGCAGCGCCAAGCTTGTCAGCCAAAGGCTCCAGTAATTCCTGGTACTTTTCTGCAGAACCCAAACCACGACCACCAGACACCACCACTTTTGCGGCTGATAATTCTGGACGATCTGATTGATTAACCTCTTTAGAAACAAATGCAGAAATGGCTTGATCAGCCACTGCAGAAATTTTTTCAATCGCTGCATTACCACCAGTATTAGCTACTGCATCAAAGCCAGTGGTACGCACTGTGATCACCTTGATAGCATCACGAGATTGAACTGTGGCAATGGCATTACCAGCATAAATAGGTCTTTCAAAAGTATCAGCACTGATCACCTTGGTGATGTCTGATACTTGAGCCACGTCTAATTTTGCGGCAACTCTTGGCAAAGTATTTTTACCAATCGCCGTCGCCGGCGCTAAGACATGAGAATAAGCAGAGCCACTTGTTAGAGCCAAGATTTGTTCAGCCAAGTTTTCGCCCAACTGATGTTGCAGGTGTGGCGCATCCACATGAATGACCTTCGCAACCCCAGGGATCTGAGATGCTGATTGAGCCACGGCATCGGCTTGATGTCCAGCAACCAATACGTGCACATCACCACCGCATGCAAGAGCTGCTGCAACAGTATTAAGAGTAGCGGCCTTTAAAGAAAGGTTGTCGTGTTCTGCTATTACCAAAATAGTCATTTAGATCACCTTTGCTTCATTTTTAAGTTTATCAACCAATGTTTTGATGTCTGGCACCATCACCCCAGCACTCCGTGCTGGCGGCTCTTGTACCTTGAGGGTTGCGATGCGTGGAGTGACATCAACAGACAAATCTTCTGGCTTGAAAATATCCAATGGCTTCTTTTTAGCCTTCATGATGTTAGGCAATGTGACGTAGCGTGGCTCATTCAAACGAAGATCAGTGGTAATCACGGCCGGTAAATTGATTGAAATAGTTTCCAAACCACCATCCACTTCACGGGTCACAACCGCTTTACCATCAGCCAACTGAACTTTTGAAGCGAAAGTTGCCTGAGAGATGTTTAATAAAGCGGCCAACATTTGGCCCGTTTGGTTGCTATCATCGTCAATGGCTTGTTTACCTAAGATAATCAAATCAGGCTTTTCTTTATCAACGATTGCTTTTAATAATTTAGCCACAGCCAATGGCTGTAACTCAGCATCTGTTTCAACTAAAACACCACGATCAGCACCGATGGCCATGGCAGTGCGAATTGTTTCTTGAGATTGAGTCAAACCACAAGAAACAGCAATTATTTCTGTGGCAAGGCCAGCCTCTTTGAGACGCACAGCTTCTTCGACTGCGATTTCATCAAAGGGGTTCATGCTCATTTTGACGTTTGCAATATCAACGCCTGATTGATCAGATTTAACCCGTACTTTGACGTTGTAATCAACGACACGTTTAACTGCGACCAAAATTTTCATAAAGACTCTTATTTTTTATTGTTAATAAAGCTTCATTCATTCTAATAATTAATACTATTTTGAAGGCGCTGACTGAATTTGCTTAATCACTTCTCTAATTCGTCTATTTTAATATGCCTGAAAAGTTCTCACATCAGAAAGTATCACTCCTGAGCAAGACCCCAAATACCAGGCCCACAGAGGGAGATGGCATCACCCCTGAGGTTCATGGGAGTATCTAGAAGAGTGATTTAGACATTATCAGGAAATCACTGATTGATTAGAGCCCTAAAATACTGTTTTAATGATATTCAATAACTTCATCACACATTACCCACCAGTTCATAAGACATTTCTGATTTGAATAATTACACATCACTCACCCATAGATTTTCTAAACTAATGATTGGCGGTATTGCCGCTACCTTTTTATCAGCTTGCGCCAGCCTTGATGGTGATGGATCAAGTCAATCATCTACTGCAAATCAGAGTAGCACTCCGGCAGAAAGCATGAGGCAAGCGGAATCAATCAATGCAGACTCCTTGCAAACCTTTTTAGAAAAAGTATCAAAGAATCATCAAATACCTTTGTCTGATTTGA
>JAGVCB010000027.1 GCA_020059445.1 Polynucleobacter sp.
CCCCAGGATAATTCTGATATCTGGGCTTGCAATGAATCTCTGATGGACCTTATTTCTCCCATAAAGTCGCTCATATCAAATGATGGGGCAGCGGGTGCATTAATAATGATTGGAGATTGTTGCTTAAAAAAGGCCTTTTTATCAATATTCAATGTTTCTGGATCATGCCTTTGAACAACATCTTTAAAGTCTTTTTCACTGCATGCCAGTATTTCGATGCCTTCTTCTATGCTTCTGTTTGAAAGAATCATTGCATTAGGACCTAATGCATTTCTGACATGATCAAGTGCTTCCCCACTAGTTGATCCTATGAATCGCTGAACTTTCATCCTAGTGCTCCTATGAGATTAGTTACTCTAATATTTCTTGTGCTTGGTAGTTCTGAGTGAGATAGGACTTTGAGTTGTGGAAGCTTGCGTCTCAAAAATTGAGATAGCATGCTTCTCATCGGCCCTGGTACAAGCAGAATTGGTGTAAATCCTAAATCTTCTTGAATTTTCATGGCCTTGGTTGTTTCATTTGTGAGTGTTTCTGCCAAACCTGGCTCTATGGCGCTTTCATCTGAATTATTCATCACCGCCTGCAATAATAGTTTTTCAAGCTGAGTATCTAAAGTCATGACTGGGATCTCTTGAGATCCAGGAGAGATTTGATTGACGATTGCTCGACCAATGGCTATTCGTACAATTGAAGTCAAATAGACTGGATCTTGGGACTTCCCAATATTTTCTGAAATACTTTCAATGATGGTGTAGATATCACGTATGTGCACACCCTCTTCGAGAAGGTTCTGCAATACTTTTTGTAAAGTTGTTAGAGGGATGACTTTTGGAACTAAATCTTCAATGAACTTCGATGATTCTTTTCCAATGTGCTCTACCAAAGTCTGTACTTCTTGGCGACCAAGAAGCTCTGCAGCGTGGGAAGACATGATGTGGTTAAGGTGAGTGGCAATGACTGTGCCAGCATCAACCACTGTATATCCCAGTGATTGAGCATGCTCTTGAAGGCTGGCATCAATCCAAATTGCATCCAAGCCAAACGCTGGGTCTTTTGTTGGCGTACCTGGTAACGTACCAGTGACCATTCCTGGATTAATGGCCATGAATTGATTGGCATTTGATTCTCCAAAACCGACCTCGACTCCTTTGAGGGTGATCCTGTATGCATTTGGACGGAGCTCTAGGTTATCTCTGATGTGGACGGTTGGCGGTAGGAAGCCAATTTCTTGAGCAAACTTTTTACGTATGCCTTTGATGCGTCGTAATAACTCACCGTTTTGATTCTTATCAACCAGATTAATGAGGCGATAACCAACTTCAAGCCCTAACACATGCAAGGGTGATACATCCTTCCAACTGGCCTCTTCCATTTCAATGGCAGGAGCAATCACCACTTCTTCGGATTGTTTTTTTGCTAATTTAGCTTTTTTGGCAAGGTGGTAGCCTAGTCCGGAAATGATTGCTGCAAATAATAAAAATGCGACGTTTGGCATCCCAGGAATCAGTCCTAAACCTCCAATAATGATGGCAGTTATGTATAAAGATTCTGGCCGCATAAAAACTTGATTGGCTAATTGACTACCAACATCTTGATCACTGGCCACTCTTGAGACAACAGCACCAGCCGCGAGGGAAATGATCAAAGAGGGGATTTGAGCAACCAAGCCATCACCGATTGCAAGTAACAGATACGTGTCAATCGATTTTGAGAATGCTAAGTCATGTTGCAGCATTCCAATGCCAATGCCGCCAATGATGTTGATGACTGTAATGATGATGCCCGCTACGGCATCACCTCGAACATATTTACTGGCACCATCCATGGCTCCGTAAAACTCTGCCTCTTGACCAACTTCAGCTCTTCTTTTTCTGGCTTCAGCTTCACCAATCATTCCGGCATTTAAATCTGCATCAATGGCCATTTGTTTGCCTGGCATAGCATCTAATGCAAATCTGGCGCCAACTTCAGCAATACGACCAGCACCCTTGGTGATCACAACAAAGTTGATGATTGTCAAAATAATAAAAACAATTGCTCCAACCAGATAATCGCCGCCGATCAAAAAGTTACCGAAAGATTCAATGACTTTTCCTGCGGAACCTGGTCCGGTATGTCCGTCACTCAGTACAACTCGGGTTGAAGCGACGTTCAGAGCAAGTCTTAAGATGGTTGTAACCAATAGTACAGTTGGGAACACCATGAAGTCGAGTGGTCTGACTGTATAAAGTGCTGTCAATAAAACAATGATGGATAAAGCAATATTGAAAGTGAAAAACACATCTAAAAGGAATGGAGGTATTGGTAATACCATCATGCCCAAAATGAGAACAACAATAATTGGCGCCGCTAAACTTTTGCCTTTTATATTTCGAAATAGCTCAATAAAGTTCATGCAGGGCTCATTGCTTTCGTTGTATTGTTAAGGTCAAGCTCTGGCGATACCCCTAAAATATCTAGGCCTGCTGGTATCGCTATTTGTGTTGGCTTCTGAGGTTGTAAACCCCCTTGTTTTTGATAAACGCGCAGCTGAAAAACATAGGCAAGTACTTGTGCTACTGCTGTGAACAGTGCACTAGGTATTTCTTGGTCAAGTTCTGCGTGTTTATACAGAGCACGGGCTAGTGGAGGTAACTCCACAATCTCAATATTATTTTCTTTGGCTAATTCACGAATTTTTAAAGCAACCTCACCTTGGCCCTTTGCCAAAATAATCGGTGCTTTGTTTGAATTGTCTTGGTATTGCAAAGCAACTGAATAGTGGGTTGGGTTAGTGATCACGACATCTGCACTAGGTACTTTTGACATCATTCTGCGACGTGACATCTCTCTTTGTTGTGCTCTTATCTTCGCTTTTATTTCAGGGTTACCTTCAGTTTCTTTTGACTCATCCCTGAGTTCTTGGCGAGACATCTTTAACCGATCAGAGTATCGATAAATTTGATATGGGACATCAATCATGCTGATCACGGACAGCGAAACCACCATGAATGTGAGACACCATAGGATGATGTATCCCTGAAGAGCGCTGCTTTCCTGAATAGATCTTGAAAGTAAAGACAGGATGCTGTCAAGTTGTGAGTTAATGAGTAACCAAGAGGCAAAGCCGATAAATAATGTTTTTAAGATTGCTTTCAATAACTCAACCAAAGAGTTGATTGAAAAAATATTACTGATCCCTTGAATGGGATTTAGTTTTGTAAAGTCTGGAATTAATTTTTCTGCTGAGAATGTCCAGCCACTAATCAGCAGTGGAGCGCAAACTGCAGCGATAAAAATGATGCCTAATAATGGGAGGAATATGATTCCAAGATCTATTAAAAAGTTTTGATAACTTAAAAATAATTCTGA
>JAGVCB010000013.1 GCA_020059445.1 Polynucleobacter sp.
CATCATCTCAGCAGTATCAGAATTACTGCATAATGCATCGCTCATTCATGATGATATTCAGGATGAGGATGAAATCCGCAGAGGGCAAATAACAGTTTGGAAAAAATATGGCACCAACATTGCCATATGTGCCGGCGACCTGTTGCTTTCAAGTGCCTACAGCTTGTTAGCAGGTATTAGCAACACAAAATTATTGCCAGTCATCATCTCACTTGTGGGAAAACGTACCTCCTCAGTAATCCAGGGACAGTCAGACGATATTGACTATAAAACAAACCCAATTCAATGCATCGAGTCCTATGTCAGAATTGCCAAGGATAAATCAGGTGCTTTGCTGGGACTTCCTTTAGAGCTTGCTATTGTTCTATCAGGAAAAAATCATTATCTAGAGATAGTTAGAAAAAGCGTTAGCGCATTTTCAGTTGCATACCAAATGGCTGATGATTTACAGGACATAGCAAAAGACGCTCCGATGAATGGACAATTAAAATCACTGAATGTGGTTCATTTGCTAAAAGATGCAGGTTCAATAGACCCTATTGCAGATGCAATCGGGTTGACTGAAAAGTACTTGTTAGAGTCAGCCCAGTCAGCAGAAATATTGCCAGACTCAATGAGTGAACCATTATTAAAGATGATTCAGCAGATCCAAAAACAAATAAAAAATGCAAATTACTACTAGGCAGGCCCTGGTTATTGGGTCTGGGTTTGGCGGTATTGCCTCGGCTTTAAGACTTAAAGCAAAGGGCTATGAGGTCAAAGTTATCGATAAAAGCCCGATGTTGGGTGGAAGGGCCCAGGTTTTCGTTAGAAACGGGTTCAAACATGATGCTGGTCCTACAGTCATCACAGCCCCTTTTCTTTTAGAAGAGCTTTTTGAGTTGTTCAATGAAAAGCTAGAGGATCATATTAAATTGGTGCCGTTAACACCTTGGTACAGATTTTATTTTTCTGACAAAACAACTTTTGACTATGGCGGAACAATTGAAAGTACTTTGGCTGAAATTGAAAAGCTAGAGCCAAAAGATAAGCAGGGCTATAAAAAATTACTCAATCATTCTAAAAATATCTACGATATAGCTTTTACAAAGCTTTCATCAATACCATTTCATCAATTTTTACTGATGATCTCTCTCATCCCAAAACTTGTCGTGTTAAGAAGTTATGAGAGTGTTTGGGGGATGGTTTCAAGACATTTAATCAATCCGAAGTTACGACAAGCCTTTTCTATTCAACCACTATTGGTTGGAGGCAATCCTTTTTCAACCACCAGTATTTACGGATTAATTCATTATTTAGAGAGAAAGTTTGGCGTGTTTTTTGCCATGGGTGGCACCGGCGCAATTGTTAATGCGTATAAAAAGTTAATGGAACGCCACAATATTGAATTGATTCTGAATACGGCAGTTAAAAAAATCATTATTCAAGATGGAAAAGCGATTGGCTTAACTCTAGAAGATGGCACAAAGCTGAGTGCTGATGTCATTGTTTCTAATGCAGATCCCGCCTATCTTTATCAAAATATGATTGATCAAGATGATGTTGCCATAGCCACAAAAGTAAAACTTAAATTGGCGCACTACTCAATGGGTTTGATGGTGATCTATTTTGGAACAACCAGAAAATATCCTGATGTTGTTCACCATACCATTTGGCTTGGAAAAACATACAAAGAACTACTAAGTAATATATTTGATAAAAAAATACTATCAGACGACTTTTCTCTTTATATTCATCGACCGACAGCCACAGATGATTCTTTTGCACCAGAGGGATGTGATAGTTTTTATGTTTTGTGCCCAGTACCTAATCTTCAAGCAAACATAGATTGGTCAATTGAAGGCGAGCAACTGAAGAATAAAATCATTGACGCTTTGGATCAAACGATTCTGCCTGAATTAAAAAGGCACATCACTGAAGATTTCTTTATGACACCCAAGGACTTTCAGAGTAACTACTTAAGTACTCATGGAGCAGGATTTTCAATTGCACCATTATTCCGTCAGTCGGCCTGGTTCAGGTTCCACAATAAAGCCGAGGGCATAAAGAATCTGTATATTTCTGGCGCTGGAACACATCCTGGCGCTGGATTGCCTGGCGTTCTTTGCTCTGCTAAAGTGATTGATCATCTGATACCGGCAGCCATAGATTTTAAATGAACCCAGTTAATCAAGATTCTATTGATTACATAGAAGAATCAAGAAAAATATTAGCTAAAAAAGGCAAGACTTTTTTTTGGGCTAAATTCTTATTACAAAAAGAGCACGCTGAAGATGCAACAAGGCTCTATCGATTTTGTAGATACATTGATGACATCGGTGATGAGAGCATGGATAAAGATCAAGCTCGTCAGGCCCTATTGCAAATAATTTCTGAGATAAAGCTTGGTTTATCTAACGACCCTGTCATAAAGGACGCCTTAAACCTTTTTAACAAAAGAAACATTGATATAAGAATACCCACAGAGCTTATCAATGGCGTCATTTCAGATCTTAAAGCTGTTCGCATGGAGACCGAGGGTCAACTTCTGATTTATTGTTATCAAGTTGCTGGAACTGTAGGCCTCATGATGAGCAAAGTGCTTGATGTCAAAGATGATCGTGCTTACGCTCATGCCATTGATTTAGGTATCGCTATGCAGTTAACAAATATTTGTAGAGATGTTGTAGAGGATGCCTCAATGGACAGGAGGTACATTCCAGGAAGCATGTGTGAGAACCTTGAGCCAGCCTTATTCATTAATCCTACAATAAGCACCAAGACCTTAATTTCTAAGGATCTCAGTTACTTGCTATGCGTTGCTGATGAGTATTACAAAAGTGGTCATAATGGCTTATGTTTTTTGCCATTCAGGGCCAGAATGGGTATTGCGATTGCAGGTTTTCTGTACCGTAACATAGGAATAAAGCTTAAGAATGAAAACTATGCATTTTGGAATGGAAGGGTATTTGTTTCAAAAGCATCAAAGTTCAAGCTAACTCTTCAAATTTTGAGTCGTTCAATATCTGATATTGGTTTTTATAATTACAAAGTACAACATCAAGCTGTGCTTCATCAATCACTTAAAAATCTTCCTTATGTCCATGAATCCACATTTTGATCTGGTCATTATCGGGGGCGGTTGCGCGGGCTTGAGTCTAGCTTATCAATTGTCACTTTTTGGTGAAAGCTGC
>JAGVCB010000202.1 GCA_020059445.1 Polynucleobacter sp.
ATATCTGCTGGTGTGCTTGAGATGCCATTTCTTGACGAGTCAGGTGTGCCGGCAGTTTGTCAGATAGGTGAATATGAACAACCATATTGTCACTTTTGAGGATGTTTTTAATCGAGTCAATTAACTCCATGTCGCCGATAAACGCCGCTCGATCCGAATATTGATTGTTTTCTGTGTACTGAATCGTGATCGGTAAAACATCAACTTGAGCCTGATGAGCCGCTTCAAACAAGTTTGATTTAAATGGCAAAACAGACTTGCCGTCTGTCGAGGTCCCTTCTGGAAATATTGCCACCACCTCTTGATGGATGAGTTTTTCTTTCATCAACTGAATCACTCGCTTGATATCAGATAGCTTTTCTCTTTTGAGAAATATCGTGCCCAACATACTGGCCAAATAACCAAAGATGGGCCATTTTGATACATCTGCCTTGGCCACAAAGATCACGGGTCGTATCGAATTGATGATGTGTATGTCCAACCAAGAGATGTGATTGGCGACCAATAAATAAGACTTGGTACCAAAGAGCACTGAGGGATCACCGTGAGTGATGACCTTGACCCTGAGTATTCGGAGTAAACGAATACACCAACTCTGAACCATCTTTTTACGAAGTTTTAGTGGCAACAATGGAAATATTGCGCACTTCAAAATCGCAGACATGAGATGAATCACGAGGAAGAAAGGTTTCATGAGGAGCATCTTGGCATATTTCTATGTCACGAATATGACATCAACTTGACATCTTAGTTTCAAAATTGTCGTGCCCAATGTGAACTCATGAATCATTACCGCGCAATATGGATTTCAGATGTTCACTTAGGTACCACCGGGTGCCAAGCAAATTATCTTCTCGATTTCTTAAAACACAATGATGCTGACAAGATTTATTTGGTCGGCGACATCATTGATGGCTGGCAACTAAAGAAACGCTGGTTCTGGCCACAAGCACACAATGACGTTGTTCAAAAATTACTACGCAAAGCCAGAAAAGGTTGCGAGGTTATTTACATTCCAGGCAACCACGATGAAATGGCTCGCCAGTTTTTTGGTATGAGTTTTGGTGATATTAAGGTTGAAAATGAGGTAATTCACATTACCGCTGATGGTAAGAGACTTTGGATCACCCACGGTGATTTATTTGACAGCGTGATGCAGTACGCCAAATGGCTGGCCTATGTTGGTGACACCTTGTACACCTTTATTTTATGGATTAATCGCTGGTTCAATAAGATCAGAGCCCGGATGGGTTTGCAATATTGGTCATTATCCCAATACCTAAAGCACTCAGTGAAGAATGCTGTGAGCTTCATTGCTGATTTTGAAATGATCATGGCACGTGAAGCCAGAATCCGTAACTGTGATGGCGTGGTTTGCGGACATATCCACAAAGCTGAAATCAGAGAAATTGACGGCCTACTTTACTGCAATGACGGCGACTGGGTTGAGAGCTTGACTGCCTTGGTTGAAAAAGATGATGGCACCCTAAAAATTGTGCACTGGCCACATATATTGCCTGATCCAGTGGCAATCCCCAACCTTGAAACGGTCACGATCACCGTTACAAGTACTGAAATATCAATGACTCAAGAAAAATTACTGGAGACAATTAAATGAATATCATGATTGTGACTGATGCTTGGGAACCCCAAGTCAATGGCGTGGTTAGAACTCTGAAACAAACCATGCATGAATTAAAAAAAATGGGTCACACGATCGACATGATCACCCCACTGCAATTCAAAACAGTACCTTGCCCAACCTACCCTGATATTTCTTTGTCTTTATTCCCAAAGAACAAGGTCCGCCAAAAAATGGAAGCCTTTGCACCGGATGCGATTCATATTGCAACAGAAGGTCCTTTAGGTATGGCTGCTAGAGCTTATGCTCTAAAACATAAACTTCCATTTTCAACGGCTTATCACACGCGCTTCCCAGAGTATGTCAAAGCCCGCACTGGCATTCCTTTGGCTTTGACCTATAAGTTCCTGCGCTGGTTCCATGACCCCTCATTAGCAGTGATGGCTCCCACCCAGGTGGTGATTGATGATCTAGAGTCTTATGGTTTTAAAAATGTGGTTCTTTGGACCAGAGGTGTTGATCTAGATATCTTCAAAGTACAAGAATCAAAAGAGCTCAATACAGCTCACCCGATATTTTTGTATGTGGGTCGCGTGGCGGTAGAAAAGAATATTGAAGCATTTTTAGAACTTAAATTGCCAGGATCTAAATGGGTGGTTGGCGATGGACCTGCCCTGAATAGCTTAAAAGCCAAGTACCCAGAAGTTCATTACTTGGGCGTTTTACAACAAGAAAAGTTGGCCAAGGTTTATGCAGCCGCAGACGTGTTCGTGTTCCCAAGCAAAACTGATACCTTTGGCTTAGTTCTACTTGAGGCGATGGCTTGCGGTACTCCTGTAGCAGCTTACCCAGTGACTGGACCAATCGATGTGATTGGCGACTCTCAATCAGGCGCCATGAACAACGATTTACGCGAAGCGTGCCTTGAAGCCCTGAAGATCCCACGTGAGGTTGCAAGAGCTCATGCTGAGAAGTTTTCTTGGCAAGTGGCCAGCAGTCAATTTGTCAGTTATTTAAAACCAATAGAAAGTCATACAACTGTCAAATCTCCGTCATTAGCTTGACATATAAGAACAATAAATTGGTGACATATTAACGAATACCAGGCAAACAAATGAGAGACTTACCAAATCCTTTATCTTCAATCGCAGATACCTTTCTTAAAAATAATGTTAAGAAAACCATGTCTGAGAGAATTGCCCCTATTCACCAAATTATTAAAGAAAAAATCACACGTATTCAGCAGAATTCAACTGCTAAAAAAGCCAACAAAAAGATAGAAGCTCCTGCTGTACAAACCAGCAAAGCAGCACCAATCAGTGTTAGCTGGGCAAGACATCAAGACGAAGTGAAAGAAGCACAACGTCTGCGCTACAAAGTGTTTGCTGAAGAAATGGGTGCTAACCTAAAACCTTCTAAAGAAGGTTTAGACGTTGATATTTTTGACAGCTTTTGCGATCACTTGATCGTTCGTGATAACGAAACTCTTAAAGTTATTGGTACATACAGAGCTTTACCGCCACACCAAGCAAAGCAAATGGGTTGCTTGTACTCAGATTCAGAATTCGATTTAACCCGCTTAAGACATTTGCGTCACAAGATTGTTGAAGTTGGTCGTTCATGCGTTCACCGTGACTATCGTTCTGGTGGTGTCATCATGGCTCTCTGGAGTGGCCTTGGCCAGTACATGAAGAAGAATGAATACGAAGTGATGTTGGGTTGCGCCAGCGTACCAATGGGTGATGGCGGCCACTATGCAGCCAGCTTAGCCAAGATGTTAAACAATGAGCAACATTTATCCGATATTGAATACCGTGTGTTCCCTCGCTTAGCCCTTCCAATTGAAGAACTAAACAGTAACCTTGATGTCGAGCCACCAGCACTGATCAAAGGTTATTTGAGATTAGGCGCTAAAGTTTGCGGTAATCCAGCTTGGGACCCAGACTTCAATACTGCTGACTTTTTGACCATGCTAAGACTCGATGACATTCATCCAAGATATGCCAAGCATTTTTTGGGGGGTAACTAAGCTTATTGAGTTAAGTTTGCTTGGTTTAAGAAGCTGATCAAATCTAGATATTTGATCAATTAATTTCAATAGTCAGTTCCCGGCCGATTTTTTTCCAATCGGCCGATTCTTTTTCTAGACCAAATTGTGTGAGTGGATTCTTTTTGGTCCAGTCTTTAGAAATTCTGACAAGAAAACCACTGTCTAGCTCTTTCACAACGACATCAGAAATATCTTCGTCAGTTCTGCGGCGACAAAGGACATGGGCTAAGCGCAAGCTAAACAGCATGCGCCAATCTATGTAATTAGATGAGACTGATATTTTCCCGAGCTTGCCTGTATGGCCCAATAGCAATGCTGCCAGTCTTGCTTGATCAAGCTTTGAAAAACCTGGCATATCAGCATGGGTAGCAATGTATGCAGAGTGCTTGTGATAACCATTGTGCGTGATGCTTAAGCCAATTTCGTGCAACTTTGCAGCCCACGCAAGAATTTGTTCATTATCTTTACGGTTTTCATGTTTGGGCTCAGGAAATTGTTTTAAGAAATGCAAGGCGGTTTTACTCACCCTCTGAGCTTGCTGGCGATCAACGCCATAGCGCTGCATGAATTGCTCAACAGTCACATACCTCATGTCATGGTGCTGAGATCGACCAATGAGGTCATAAAGTACACCTAAGCGCAGTGCTGCCTCAGTCACTTCCATGCGCTCAATGCCAAGCTCTTCAAAGGCTGCCAACATGATGGCTAGGCCGCCGGGGAGCACTGGTCGACGATCACTTTTTAGACCCAATAAGCGAGAACGATCAATGTATTCAGATTCAATCAAAGATTTTTTTAGAGCCAACAAGCCTTCTTTGGTGATCAAGCCACCCATGTCATCTACCGGTAACTCATGAGGAGGACCGTTAAAACCATTTTGCGCGATTAATTCTGCAATTGCTCGGGCTGTTCCAGAGGAGCCTATCGACTGTTTCCATCCTGATTTTAAGAATTGAGCGGTGATAGCTTCAATCTCTCTGCGCGCTGATAGCTCTGCTTGCTTAAAACAATGGGCATCAACCAGACCGCCTGGAAAAAAGTTTTGGCTATAAGAAACACAGCCAATGTACAAAGATTCTAGAAGTTTCGGCTCATACCCATCACCGATGATGAATTCTGTTGAACCACCGCCAATATCGAGCACAAATCGTTTTTCATCACAAGTAGGTGCAATATGAGAGGCGCCAATGTAAATTAATCGTGCCTCTTCTCGACCCTTCACTACTTCAATAGGAAAACCCAAGAGTTTTTCAGCCTCATGGATGAAATCATCAGCATTCCTTGCAACTCTCAGGGTATTTGTTGCAACGGCGCGAACTTGCTTGGCGTTAAAACCACGCAAACGGTCTCCAAAGCGGTGAATTGCAGCTAAACCCCTTTGAATGGATTTTTGGTCAAGCTTTTTATCCTCATTCAGGCCAGACGCCATCCTGACTGATTCCCTCAAGGTATCAATGGGTTGTAATTGTGTGCCGGAAGCAGAATGGATGACCTTGGCGATCACCATGCGAAAACTGTTTGAGCCCAAATCGACGGCAGCAACCAACTCACCCAGATTGGCATTATTTTTAGCTGTCTCTTTACTCACAGTTGTATCGCTTATTCATAAAGTCGCTAGATTATGACATCAACATGACAAGAGTGTGAAATCTTGAATTAACAAAAGTGTAATATTTGTGACATAGTATTTTGTGAAAATAACAAAATGAACACTAAAATTGAGCTACTCAACAGGGAACTCGGAGCACTCGAGTTTAATTCAAGAGTTCTTGCGCAAGCTGAAGACAGCAAAACCCCATTGCTTGAGCGCTTACGTTTCATTGGAATTGTTTCTTCCAATATGGATGAATTCTTTGAGATCAGAATGTCTGGTATCAAAGAACAGCTCAAAAACAACCCAAACAATACTACACCCGATGGTCTTAAGATCAAAGATGCTTACAAGATCGTTGCTGAAAAATCTCATGAGTTAGTTGCAAGGAAGTTCAGTCTTTTGCAGGAAGATATTCTGCCAAAATTGGACAAGGCAGGAGTCAAATTCTATCCAAGTACAGAGTGGACACCAAATATTAAGCGTTGGGCAAAAGACTTTTTTGATAAAGAGCTGATACCTCTTCTTACCCCAATTGCGCTTGATCCCGCACATCCATTTCCAAAAGTTATCAATAAAAGTTTGAATTTTTTAGTGACGCTTGAAGGAAAAGATTCCTTTGGTAGAAAGCCAACGCTGGCAGTTGTTCAAGCGCCTCGCTCGCTACCCAGAGTTGTGAATTTACCTGAGCACCTCAGTCCAACACCCTATGGTTTTGTATTACTGTCATCGTTTATTCAAGCCTTTGTGGGTGAACTATTTCAGGGAATGACGGTCACTGGCTGCCATCAATTCAGGGTAACCCGTAACTCTGATTTATTCGTTTCTGAAGACGACATTACCGACTTAAGAGCTGCGCTGCAGGGCGAACTTCCAACAAGACACTTAGGTGCGGCTGTTAGGTTAGAAGTTACATCTGAGATGCCTTTAGAGCTTCAAGAGTATCTTCAAAATGTCGAGGGCTTATTTGAGCATGATTGCTATCGTGTGAATGGCCCAGTGAATTTGGTGCGCCTCGTTCAAATTCCAGATTTGGTTGATATTCCAAAATTTAAATTTAAGCCACATCAGCCAAAACTTTCTATCACCGAGCTTCACGGTGATACGATTTTTGAAAAGATTTCTGATTCAGATATTTTGTTACACCACCCTTATCAAAGCTTTGATCCAGTTTTACAAATGCTTCAGGAGGCAGCTAGGGATCCTAAGGTTTTAGCTATTAAACAAACCGTGTACAGGACAGGTGAGCAATCAATGGTGATGGACGCCTTGATGGAAGCTGCCAGAAATGGCAAGGAAGTCACGGTGGTGGTTGAGTTGTTAGCCCGCTTCGATGAGCAAACCAATATTTCATGGGCAGCCAAACTTGAGGGTGTCGGAGCTCATGTGGTTTATGGCGTGGTTGGTCATAAATGCCATGCAAAAATGTTATTGGTTGTGCGCAAAGAAACAATACCTGCTGCAGGTCGTCGCAAGGCAAAAACTTATTTGAAACGCTACGCGCACCTTGGCACCGGTAACTATCATCCGCGCACTGCTAAGATTTATAGTGATTTTGGTCTCATGACAGCAAATCAGCAGATTTGTGAAGATATGCACCATGTGTTTATGCAATTAACTGGTACTGGTGGAAGAATTGCTTTGAAAAATCTCTGGCAATCCCCTTTCACCATGCACTCAGAGTTGGTCAATCACATCAGGCGAGAAGCCAGAAATGCCAAGCAAGGGAAAAAAGCCCACATCATGGCAAAGATGAATGCCCTCCTTGAACCAACCATCATTCAAGAACTGTACAAAGCATCTCAGGCTGGCGTCAAGATTGATTTAATCATTCGAGGTGTTTGCGCATTAAAGCCCGGAGTTCCTGGCTTATCTGAAAATATCAAGGTCAGATCTATTATCGGTAGATTTTTAGAGCACCACAGAATTTATTATTTTTATGCTGATAGCGAAGAAATAGTTTATCTCTCATCAGCTGACTGGATGGATAGAAATCTATTCAGACGCGTTGAGGTTGCTTTTCCAGTATTAGATAAAAAACTTAAATCTCGTGTCATCAAAGAAGGTTTTCAAATGCTTTTGAAAGATAACACCACGGCTTGGATCATGGATGGCCATGGAGGTTATCGTCAACTTCAAAAGAGAGCTACCTCTACTGAATATATCGCTCAAAAAGAGTTGGTTGGCTTATTGGTCAGTCAGTAAAGAGAGTTACTCTGCTGAGAGTTACTCTGCTTTTACAGAAAGATTAATCTTCTGAGGAGCGATACGCTCTTCAGGAAAGATCAGATAAAAACGACTACCCACACCCAAGCTTGATTCGATTTTGAGTTGTCCATGATGTCGACTCATGACATGGTTAACAATGGCCATGCCTAAACCCGTTCCACCGGTATCTCGTGAACGACTTCGATCTATTCGATAGAATCTCTCTGTCAGACGTGGTATGTGCTGCTCAGCAATGCCTGGGCCTGTGTCTGTGACACAAAAGATAGCTTCGTTAGCATCGTCAAACCATTGAACTGTAATTTTTCCGCCTTCCGGAGTGTATCGAATAGCATTTGATACCAAGTTACTGAATGCTGAGTAAAGCTCTTGATCGTCTCCCAATAAGTTTTTGATACTTTTGATTTGAAGATCAATTTGATGCTTGCCCTGCGATAAACCCTCAGCTTCCACGATCACTCGCTGAAGTATATTTTCCATTGGAACCAATTGATTTATCGGTGGCTCAGGATTGCCTTCTAATTTAGCCAAAGTCAGCAAATCTTGAACGAGTGTTTTCATTCTTTCTGTTTGAATGGTCATCAAGTTTAGGAACTTGACTCGGTCTGATTCATTTAACTCTAGCTCTTGAACAGTTTCTAAAAATCCAGACAAAACCGTTAAGGGAGTCTTTAGCTCATGAGAAACGTTGGCCACAAAATCGCGCCGCATAGAATCAGTTTTTTCGATTTGAGAGACGTCTTGAGACAAGAGAAGTTTTTGCTTGTCGCCATAAGGGAAAATTTGCACATCCAAGCTGAATTGCTCAAAGAGCCCCATATTATTTAAACGAATAGGCTCACGGTAGTTTTGACGAATAATATATTGCACAAAAGCAGGTTTACGCAGAATATGGGTGATTCGCTGCATAGAGTCTCGCTTAGCATTGATACCAAGATGCTTTTCTGCGATTGAATTGCACCACTCTATTTGATCATCCTCATTGAGCATCACCACACCATTGGGAGTCGCCTGAACAGCCTGGATGAAGCGACTGTGCTGTTGCTCCACATCCAATACTTGACCTCTCAAGGTGCTAACCAACTTATGCAATCGGTAATAGACTTCTCCCCAAATGCCTGAAGTGCTTGACGCTTGATTAAAATTTGCCGAGCTTAAAAACCGACTAAATTTATACACATACCAAAGCTGTTGTACCAACAATAAGCTGAGGCAAAGCACTGCTGCCAACAAGCCTTCTAATAATCCAAAAATCTCAGTTACTAACCAAGAAATTAGGAAAACGACCAAGAAAATCGTTATTAAACGGGTTTTTAGTGAAGACATAGCATGAATATTAACAAGTCTTTGAAAAACAATACAAATTTATAATTTTTTTATCAGTTGAAAGCCGAAAATCAGCCTCCTAAGACTTATTTTAATGACTCTTTAAAAGTTCTTGAATTGTTCATCGGGATGTCAAAAATGCTGCGTAACCTTCAAATCGAGATCAACAAAACAGGTTTGAAAAAGGATTCATCAAGATGGCTCAAGAGTACAAAATTTACTTTTCAATGAAAGACATGATACCGACAAATCAGCCACAGACTGATGAACGTCATAAATCAATTGAATTTCAATTGATCAAAACAAGTGCGTCTTATTTTGATCTTGATTTACCTGAAAAATACAAACAAACATTAGTGAGTGACCGACACTCCTGATGAGCTCACTGGGTGCAATTGACTGCCCAAATGAGAGTTCTGATCCAAATAGGCTTGTGACGATTGAATAGACTCATGACTGATTCTGCGGCCAATGCCAACATATTCAAAACCTTGATCAATCACCAACTGAGGATCGTAAATATTTCTGCCATCGAAGATCATCGGCGTCAATAACGCTTTCTTTAGAGCATCAAAATCAGGGCTTCTGAAAGACTTCCACTCTGTCAAGATCAAAAGCGCGTCAGCACCCTGAGCCGCCTGCATTGCATCATCATGGTAGCTCAAGCCTCTGAGCAAATCATCGCAGTCAGCCATATCCGCATGAATAGCCATATGGGCCTCGTGCATAGCCACAGGGTCATGCGCCTGTATCTTGGCACCCCGCATCAATAAATTCTTGATCACAACCCGACTAGGGGCTTCTCTCATGTCATCAGTATTGGGTTTAAATGCCAAACCCCACAAACAAAAAGTTTTTCCGGTGAGGTCTTTGCCATAACGATTTGTTATTTTTTTCACTAAGATATTTTTTTGAGATTCATTGACCTCTTCTACTGCTTTGATCAATTTCAGCTCTTGACCATGATGCTCGGCAATCTTTGAAAGTGCTGATACATCTTTAGGAAAACAACTACCGCCGTATCCAGTCCCCGCATACAAGAAACTGTAACCAATCCGTGAATCTGAACCAATGCCCTGCCTGACTGATTCAATGTCAGCGCCTAATACATCAGCCAAATTGGCGATTTCGTTCATGAATGAAATGCGCGTAGCCAACATTGCATTAGCAGCATATTTTGTAAGTTCAGCACTTCTGACATCCATGTAATAAGTTCTCTCATGGTGTCGATTAAATGGTGCATATAACTGCTTCATCATTTCTTTGGCGGCATATCCAGCTGCATTGGCTTGACTGCCAATCACGATCCGATCTGGTCGCATGAAATCTTCAATCGCAGCACCCTCTTTTAAAAATTCTGGATTTGAGATCACAGAAAAATTTTCACTGGGCAAAGAACGATTGAGTAATTCTTGAGCTATGACTTCAGTGACTTTATCGGCAGTCCCGACGGGTACTGTTGATTTATTCACAACCACCTTAAAGCGGTTCATATGCTGTCCAATCTGCTTGGCAGCCTGCAACACATACCTTAAGTCAGCTGAGCCATCTTCACTTGGTGGCGTACCTACTGCAATGAATTGAATATCTCCATAAGCCACCGCAGCAGGAATATCACAAGAGAAAATCAATCGGCCATACGCTAAATTGCGCTCAATGATTTCTTTTAAACCTGGCTCGTAAATCGGCACGCCACCCGCATTTAGGATGTCGATTTTTTCTTGGTTAAGATCTAGGCAAAACACATGATTACCCTGCTCAGCTAAGCAAGCGCCTGTTACCAAACCAACATAACCCGTTCCGATGACTGTGATTTTCACAAAGATACTCCTGTCATTAATTTCTCACAGTTTCCCTGTCAATTATTAAATTTAAATATCAAATTAATGACAATTAAAAGAAATATCAACCATCATGACATCAGGATGTCATAGTGGTATTGCTTAATAAACCTTTTAATAAGTTAAATATAGATATGTCTAATTATCAAATTGAAGACAATCCACACAAGGGTAATAAAGGACTCACTCGCGCATTTCGCGCTGCCATTAATTCTTGGAATGGCTTGATTTATGCTTACAAGGAAGAGAGCGCTTTTCGCCAAGAGTTAGCCTTGAGCATGATCTTGATACCTCTGGCCGTTTATTTACCTGTAACACCGGTCGAGAAGATCTTATTGATTGCCTCAGTCATCTTGGTACTTATCATTGAGCTTTTAAATTCAAGTGTTGAGGCTGCGATTGATCGCATCTCATTTGAGGTGCATGATTTATCCAAACGAGCCAAAGACTTTGGCAGCGCCGCTGTGATGTTGGCATTATTGCTATGCGCCCTCACTTGGGCAGTTATTTTGAGTGGGTACTATCTCTGATAGCACTCACAATAATCATTGGTTATTGATTATTGTGTAACAGGAGTCTTGGTCAAACGATAGCCACTGCCGCGCACTGTTTCTATTAAGTTTTGGCAATTAGATGGTGCTAAAGCAGCTCTCAGACGCTTGATATGAACGTCCACAGTGCGCTCTTCAACGAACACATGATCGCCCCAGACCTTATCTAACAACTGCCCTCTAGAGTGAACGCGCTCTGGATGTGTCATAAAGAAGTGTAGCAATCTGAACTCTGTTGGACCCAAGTCTAAAGATACCTCATCCACACCATTGGTGGCTAAGACTCTATGAGACACCGGATCCAAGCGCAGATTATTGATTTGGACTACTTCATCAGCGAGCTGCGGTGAACGTCTTCTGAGCACTGCTCGGACTCGAGCTACCAACTCTTTAGGTGAGAAAGGTTTGGTGACATAATCATCCGCACCCGCCTCTAAACCGGCGATCTTATCCATCTCTTCACTGCGCGCAGTCAACAAGATGATAGGAATGTCTTTGGTTCGCTCATTAGCTCTCAGTTCTTTTGCAAACTGAACGCCAGACTTGCCCGGCAACATCCAATCCAGAACCACTAAATCCGGCAAAACCTCTTTCATTAATTGAGAAGCTTGTTCTGTTTGAAAGGCTCTAACAGGTAGAAAGCCTGCGTGGCTCAGATTAACAGCAATTAACTCTGCAATCGAAGGCTCATCTTCAACAATTAAAATACTGCTTGCCATATATTAGCTATTAGCTTCTATGGTTAATTGCTCATGCGGCAAATGACGAACATCAGTGCCCTTGACAATGTAAATCACAAACTCAGCGATATTTTTGGCATGATCACCAATGCGCTCGACAGCTTTGGCAATTGACAACATGTCCAAGCCGACTGAAATTGTTCTTGGATCTTCAGACATATAGCTGGTAAGTTTGCGCACGAATGCTTTGAACTCTTCATCAATCTGTTTGTCTTCACTCACCACTTCAGCAGCAATCACAGTGTCTAGGCGAGCAAAACAGTCTAAACTACGGCGCAACAAAGATACTGCCATTTGACCTGAAACTCTGATCTCAGCAGTATTGATGCCATGAGATGCGCTGTCTTCCAAAATATGTTTGGTTCGCTTGGCAATACGATCAGCCTCGTCACCTGCACGCTCTAAGTTAGTAATTGCTTTAGAAACCGCCATCACCAAGCGCAAGTCTCTCGCTGTTGGTTGACGCCTAGCGATCAACTCTGTACAAGCTTGGTCAATCGTGATTTCAAAATCATTGACTTCGACTTCGCGCACCATCACTTGATCAGCCAAGTCGCCATCTAATTGCGAAAATGCTTTCATGGCCATTGAAACTTGTGACTCTACCAAGCCACCCATCTCTAGTAAGCTACCACACAATGCGTTCAGATCATTGTCAAATTGCGAGGATAAATGTTTATCGGGCATATCAGTCTCCTAAATTCTTGTAATTAACCAAAGCGGCCAGTGATGTAATCTTCAGTCTCTTTGCGCTTTGGCTTGAGGAAGAGTTCGTCTGTCTTGCCAAACTCCATCATCTCACCCAAATACATATAAGCCGTGAAATCAGAAACACGCGCCGCTTGTTGCATGTTATGCGTCACAATGGCAATCGTATAGTCTTTTTTAAGCTCGTGAACCAATTCCTCTACTTTTGCAGTAGAAATAGGGTCCAAAGCTGATGTTGGCTCATCTAACAACAGAATAGAAGGCTTCACAGCCACGCCTCGAGCAATACACAAACGCTGCTGTTGACCGCCAGACAAAGACAAACCACTTTGATTGAGCTTGTCTTTAACCTCACCCCATAAGGCAGCTTTGGTCAATGACCACTCAACACGCTCATCCATTTCGGCGCGTGACAAAGATTCATATAACTTCACACCAAAAGCAATGTTGTCATAAATAGACATTGGGAATGGTGTTGGCTTTTGGAAAATCATACCGATGCGTGAACGCAGTAGGTTTAAGTCTTGTTTACTATCAAGAATATTTTGACCATAAAAGTTAATCTGGCCCTCAGCGCGTTGACCTGGATACAAGTCGTACATGCGGTTCAAGGTTCTAAGCAAAGTAGACTTACCGCAACCAGAAGGCCCGATAAATGCTGTGACATGCTTCTCAGCAATGTTTAGATTGATATTTTTTAAACCCTGAAATGAACCATAGAAAAACTGAAGATCTTTAATTTCTAAGGCGTTTTTTAATCCAGCAGTTTGTGAATTTGTTGCTTCCATCATTTTAGTTCCTTTGATATTTCTTATCAAATATTCATATTTAAAAAATTAACCTTGAACTTTTTCTCTGAAAACAACACGAGTCAGGATGTTCAAACCTAAAACAACCAATGTGATTAACAAAGCACCACCCCAGGCCAAATCAACCCAATTGTCATATGGGCTCATTGCAAACTGGAAAATCACCACAGGCAAGTTCGCCATTGGTGCATTCATATTGGTCGAGAAGAATTGGTTATTCAAAGCTGTGAAGAGTAATGGGGCTGTTTCACCACTAACACGAGCCAATGCAAGCAAGATGCCCGTGATAACGCCTGCTTTTGCAGCAGTCAAGGTCACTGAGAAAGCAACTTTCCATCGAGGAGCACCCAACGCATAAGCAGCCTCACGCAATTGAATAGGTACCAATTGCAACATGTTCTCAGTAGTTCTTACTACCACTGGAATCGCAATCAATGCCAAGGCTACTGTTCCAGCCCAACCTGAGAAATGTTTTACTTGCGCCACAATCACCGCATAAACGAACAGACCGATCACAATTGATGGGGCTGATAACATGATGTCATTCACAAAGCGAGTAATAGCTGCAACTTTACTATTTGCCCCATACTCAGACAGATAGATACCAGCCATCACACCAATCGGCGTACTGATGAGCGTACAAGATACAACAATCATTAAGCTACCAACAATCGCATTGGCCAGTCCACCACCTTCAGTTCCAGGCGCTGGAGTGCTTTGCGTAAACATATTTAAATCAATGGCAGAAAATCCCTTATAAAAAAGAATCATCAAAATCCATAGTAAAAAAATCATACCCAAACCCATAGAAATCATGGATAGAGTTAATCCAATAAAATTTGATCTCTTGCGTTTGCCGTAAAGCGCTTGATTAACATTATTCATCATGTCTTTTTACCTTGTCCTGCTTCCATACGCGCCAACATGATCTTGGCAATTGCTAGCACCACAAATGTGATCGCAAACAATGCAAGGCCTAAGGAGAATAATGAAGCGTAATGTAAACCTGGCTCAGCTTCACCGAACTCATTGGCTAATGTTGAGGCAATTGAGTTACCAGGCGCAAATAATGAGGCGCTGATTTTGTGAGCATTACCAATCACGAATGTCACCGCCATGGTTTCACCCAAAGCACGACCGAGTCCTAACATGATGCCGCCGATCACACCTGTTTTTGTGTAAGGAAGGACAATTTTATTTACCACTTCCCACGTTGTACAGCCAATACCATAGGCAGATTCTTTTAATATTGGTGGAACAATTTCAAAAACGTCACGCATCACTGAGGCAATGAACGGTAAAACCATCATGGCTAGAATCAAACCAGCACATAAAACACCAATACCGTTAAATGCACCGGTGAATAAATAGCCAAGCACAGGCACCTGACCTAGTGAGGCGGCAAGTGCTGGCTGAACATAATCAGCAAATAAAGGTGCAAAAATAAATAGGCCAAACATGCCATAAATGATCGATGGCACAGCCGCTAAAAGTTCTACCGCAGTCCCCAATGGACGGCGTAAAGGAACTGGGCATGTCTCAGTCAAAAACACTGCAACCCCAAAGCTAAGTGGTACTGCAATCAATAAAGCAATCAAGGCCGTCACGACCGTACCAAAGATTGCGATCAAACCACCAAATTTTCCATTGATGATGTCCCACTCGATTGTGAAGAAAAATCCTGGTCCGAACTCACTGAGAGATGGCCAAGCACTCACAAACAAAGAAATGATGATGCCAATCAACGCGAAAAGCACGGATAGGGCAAAAAATAATGTTGACTTGTGGAAAATGAAATCCTGAATTCTCTGTATCTTCAGAACCTTCATTGCCTGGGGCGTCAACATGTCAGAAGACTGACTGGTATTCATATAATTCCTAATTTAGAAGTTAAAGCCCGACATCGGGCTTTAACTTTTCAACAATTACTCAATTGATATTAAGTAAATTTACAAATAATTACTTGGTATTGATTTGTGACCAAACATTCTTACGAATGAAATCTGTTGTAGCGTCAGGCATTGCTACGTAGTCCAAATCAGCAGCCATTTGCTTGCCTTCTTTGAAAGCAAAGTCAAAGAATTTCAAAACTTCAGCTGAGTTTGCTTTGTTAGTTGGCTGTCTGTACATCAAAATGAATGATGCACCAGTGATTGGCCATGACTTAGCACCTGGAGCATTCGTGATGAATGTACCCATACCTGGAACCTTAGACCAGTCTGTACCTGCTGCAGCAGCTGCAAATGACTCATCTGCTGGCTTAACAGTTTGACCAGCTTGGTTAACCAAGTTGAAATACGCTGTGTTGTTCTTCTTGGCGTATGCATACTCAACATAACCGATTGAATTCTTCACACGGCTCACGTTAGCAGCAACACCTTCGTTACCCTTACCACCGATTGAAGAAGCAGCAGGCCACTTAACAGCAGAACCAGCACCAACGTTTTTCTTCCAGTCAGCATTCACTTTTGCCAAGTAGTCAGTAAAAATAGCTGTTGTACCTGAACCGTCTGCACGGTGAACCACAGTGATGTTGGCATTAGGCAACTTAACGCCTGGATTCAAAGCAGCAATTTGCTTGTCATTCCAGTTAACGATGTAACCCATGAACATTTGAGCCAATACATCGCCAGTAAGCTTTAATTGACCTGCCTTGATACCGTCAACGTTCAAAATAGGTACTACGCCACCGATGATCGCTGGGAACTGAACAAGACCTGATTTCTCAAGTGTTTCAAATTTTACAGGGTTGTCAGAAGCACCAAAGTCAACAGTTTTAGCGTTGATCTGCTTGATACCACCTGATGAACCGATTGATTGGTAGTTCATACCAACTTTTGTTTTAGCTTTGTAAGCTTCAGCCCATTTTGCATAGATTGGGTATGGGAAAGAAGCACCCGCACCTGTGAAAT
>JAGVCB010000055.1 GCA_020059445.1 Polynucleobacter sp.
CCATGAAACTTCTTAAATGGGCCATCCACAAAGGTCATATCAATGGAGTTTGGTCGCACATTGGTGTTTCTGGTGTGAAAGAACTGCTCCAAACCTTTAAATTTGATGTGTATTTTTGCATCCAGAATTTCTTCGGTTTGCTCGAAAATCTCAACACCACCGCACCACGGAAGAAAGTCTTGATACTTGGCAACATCAATCACCAAGTTATACATTCTCTCTGCTGAGTGCCCAATAAGTACTGTCTTAAATACGTCTGCCATAATCTCGTATTCTAACGATATAAATATATGAGCATCATAGACAACAAAAAAGCTTTCTTCGATTATTTCGTTGAAGAACGGTTTGAGGCAGGCATGGTCTTACAAGGATGGGAAGTAAAAGCCATCCGGGAAGGTCGCGCCCAAATTAAAGAGGCTTATGTTGTGATCCGTAATGCTGAAATCTATCTGATTGGATGCCATATCAGTCCTTTGATTTCTGCTTCTACTCATGTTCTTGCTGATCCAGGCAGAACTCGTAAGCTCTTACTCAATGCCATTGAAATTAAAAAGCTGATCGGCAAAGTAGAGCAAAAAGGTTATACCTTACTACCGATCAACCTTCACTTCTCAAAAGGTCGAGTGAAATGTGAAATTGGTCTTGGTCGAGGAAAAAAACAACACGACAAACGTGACGCATCTAAAGATCGAGATTGGCAAATAGAAAAAGCCCGAATCATGCGTTCGGGCTCCAAGATAGCGGACTGATCACAGTCCGCTTTTTTATTTAGTTTTCTAGCTTAAGTCACACTCAAACTAAAAACTGGCTCAATCACTTCTTAGCAAGCAAAGTCCAAGTATCAACCACGCTGTCAGGGTTCAATGAAATTGAAGTAATGCCATTTTTCATTAACCACTGCGCAAAGTCTGGATGATCAGAAGGACCTTGACCGCAGATACCGATGTACTTGCCCTTTGCACGACAAGTTTCAATAGCTCTAGCAACCAAGAATTCAACTGCAGGGTCGCGCTCATCAAAGTCAATCGCTAGCAACTCCATACCAGAGTCACGATCCAAGCCTAGGGTCAATTGAGTCAAATCGTTTGAACCAATTGAGAAGCCATCAAAATGCTCCAAGAACTCTTCTGCCAAGATTGCATTGGATGGAATCTCGCACATCATGATGACGCGCAAACCATTCTCGCCACGCTTCAAGCCATGTTGACCCAAAAGACCAATCACTTTTTCAGCTTGCTTCACGGTTCTAACAAATGGAATCATGATTTCAACGTTGGTCAAACCCATGTCATTGCGCACGCGCTTCATGGCTTCACATTCCATCGCAAAAGCTTCAGCAAAATCTTCTGAGATATAACGTGAGGCACCACGGAAACCAAGCATCGGATTTTCTTCATCCGGCTCGTAACGTGATCCACCGATCAACTTCTTATATTCGTTAGATTTAAAGTCAGACATACGAACAATCACTGGCTTTGGATAGAAAGCAGCAGCAATCGTGGCAATACCTTCAGCCAATTTATCCACATAGAAAGCTTTTGGGCTGGCATGGCCACGAGCCACGCTCTCAACAGCTTTCTTCAAATCCAAATCAATGTTGGGATATTCCAAAATAGCTTTTGGGTGCACGCCAATGTTGTTATTGATGATGAACTCTAAACGGGCCAAGCCAACACCGCCGTTAGGGATCTGACAGAAATCAAACGCCAATTGTGGATTACCCACGTTCATCATGATTTTCACTGGAATTTCTGGCAAAGCACCACGACTCACTTCAGTCACTTCAGTTTCAATCGGACCGTCATAGATTCGACCTTCATCACCTTCAGCGCAGGATACTGTGACAACGGCACCATCTTTTAAAACCATGGTGGCATCAGCACAACCCACAACGGCAGGCACACCTAATTCACGAGCGATGATGGCAGCGTGGCAAGTACGGCCGCCACGGTTTGTCACAATCGCAGCAGCCCTCTTCATCACAGGCTCCCAGTTAGGGTCTGTCATATCAGCGACTAAAACATCCCCTGGCTGAACACGGTCCATTTCGCTCGCGTCTTTCACCACACGCACAGTACCAGTACCAATCTTCTGACCAATCGCACGACCGGTTGTTAGAACCGTTGAATGACCTTTGAGCTTATAACGCATTTCAACTTTACCTTGCGCCTGGCTCTTCACTGTTTCAGGACGCGCTTGCAAGATATAGATCTTGCCGTCGATACCGTCTTTACCCCACTCGATGTCCATCGGGCGCTCATAGTGCTTCTCAATGATCATGGCGTACTTGGCCAACTCTGCAACATCATCATCAGTGATTGAATAGCGATTACGCTGCTCTAGCGGCACATCAACAGTTTTCACGCGACCAGTCTCGCCTGGAGCTGTGAATTGCATTTGAATTAATTTAGAACCCAAACTGCGGCGAATGATGGCGTATTTACCAGCGGCCAAGGTAGGCTTGAACACATAAAACTCGTCTGGGTTCACTGCGCCCTGAACCACTGTTTCACCCAAGCCATAGCTTGAAGTGATGAACACAGCATCTTGGAAGCCTGATTCTGTATCCAAAGTGAACATCACACCTGAAGATGCTTTATCGGAACGAACCATGCGCTGAATACCGGCTGACAAAGCGACTTCTGCGTGAGCAAAGCCTTTGTGAACACGATAAGAAATCGCACGATCGTTGTACAAAGAGGCAAATACTTCACGGATGCGGTGCAATACATCTTCAATACCGACCACGTTCAAGAATGACTCTTGCTGTCCAGCGAATGATGCATCTGGTAAGTCTTCAGCTGTAGCAGAAGAGCGAACCGCAAAAGAACCTTTACCATCGGCATCCAAAGTTTTAAATGCCTGACGAATTTCTTGTTCTAGACGTTCTTGAAAAGGAGCCTCTTCAACCCATGAACGAATCTCTGCGCCAGCAACTGCCAACGCCTTAACATCATCCACATTTAACTTATCTAAACGATCATTGATACGCTCTGTTAGTTTGTTATAGACAAGAAAATCTCTGAAGG
>JAGVCB010000047.1 GCA_020059445.1 Polynucleobacter sp.
CAATGAGTTCATTTGGAGTGATGCGATATCACTGCTATCAGCATCTGATCCAGCATTACAGCTTGTATGGCAAGGAGCTTGCGAAGCCTTGATCAATCATCAGATCAAGGAAATAGAATTGATTGACTTCCCAGAGGGTGAAGAAAGAACTCGAACAATCACCATAGAGCAGCTACCGAAAAAAGGTTTTGCACTTTGGAAAAAACCAGTGATTGGCTCACTTCAGGATATGCTTCGCTCATGAGCATTCAATTCAAAGAGCGCCAGTATTCTGAAAAAAATGCTGCTTGGCTTGAGCAAAGCGGCACGCACCCAGTATTAGCAAAATTATTTGCTGCTCGTGGCGTCGAAAAGCCCGAAGAACTTTTACTCGAACTCAAAAACTTGATCCCACCTGCACAGCTTAAAAATTGTGAATCAGCAGCGAAATACTTGGCTGATGCAATTGAAGCAGGTAAAAAATTACTGATTGTTGCTGACTATGATTGTGATGGAGCGACTGCTTGTGCTGTCGGCCTCAAAGGATTGAGAGCTCTTGGTGCACCTTGGAATATCAAGATTGATTACTTTGTTCCTAATCGCTTCACCTTGGGGTATGGTCTAACTCCAGAGGTGGTAGATTTGGTTGCTGGTCTTTCTGAAAAACCAGATATTTTGATCACCGTTGATAACGGCATCGCCAGCGTCGCAGGCGTTGAAAGAGCCCAGCAATTGGGTATTGAAGTCTTGGTCACAGACCATCACTTACCGGCAGATCAACTCCCTAAAGCAGCCTGGATTGTGAATCCCAATCAAGCTGATTGCACGTTTCCAAGCAAAGCACTGGCTGGTGTTGGCGTGATGTTTTATCTGTTGATTGCCTTGCGCGCCGAGTTTCGGACTCGCGGTGCCTTCAACGCAGAAAATCAACCTCGCTTAGAAAATCTTTTAGATCTAGTGGCGCTTGGTACGGTGGCAGACGTTGCCTCATTAGACAGAAATAATCGTATTTTGGTTTCAAACGGCATCAAAAGAATCAAAAGCGGACAGATGCAGCCAGGGATTCGGGCTTTGTATATAGCCGCAGGAAAAGATCCTCATCGTGCCAGCTCCTTTGACCTTGGATTCACATTGGGCCCTCGCCTGAATGCTGCCGGCAGATTGGCTGACATGTCATTGGGCATCCAATGTTTACTGTCCGAATCTTTTGAAGATGCATTGAGATTGGCTCACGAGCTTGACCGCATGAATCGTGAGCGCCGCACCATTGAGGCAGGCATGCAAGAAACTGCATTGGCCAATTTGGTAGATATCCAAGTAGGCGAGCAGGCCACCTTATGCATGGCCAATGAATCTTGGCACCAAGGGGTGATTGGCATCGTTGCATCACGATTAAAAGAAAAGTTCCACCGCCCCACCCTGATTTTTGCCCCAGGTGAAGAATCTGGACAGCCTGTTCTCAAAGGCTCGGGTAGATCGATACAAGGATTTCATTTGAGAGATGCCTTAGATTTGGTTTCAAAAAAGCATCCTGATCTGATTTTGAAGTTTGGCGGACATGCCATGGCCGCAGGATTGACCATTCAGGAAGATTCCTTTGAAGAATTTAAAGCTTGCTTTGAGGAAGTTGCTCAAAGCTTGATGACCCCAGAAGTTCTCCAGCGCCAATTGGCCCATGATGGCAGACTGGATCCAGAATTCATTGACCCAGAGTTAGGCACCATCCTGGCGAACGAAGTTTGGGGACAAGGCTTTCCTACTCCGGTATTTGTGGGTGAGTTTGAAGTATTGACTCAAACCCTGATTCAGGAAAAACACCTTCGAGTTCAGCTAAAAGCCCTTAATTCAAATGGTTCAAGCCATCCTAAGTCCTTCAATGGCATCTGGTTCTCTAGAAACGCGACCCTGCCAAACCCAGCCAGGTTAGCCTATCGGGTCGTTACGGATCATTATCAAGGGGTTGCCAGAGCGCAATTACACATAGAAGCACTCGATGACCCCTTATAATTGTCGACCATGGAAGCCGAACAATTAAATCTCATCAGTAACACCCTCGAAGACCTGCGTACTCGTACGATTGAGCTTCGGAGGTATCTTTGACGTCGATAACAAAGCAGAACGTTTAGTCGAAGTTAATCAAACCCTTGAAGATCCCAAAATTTGGGATGATCCAAAGCAAGCCCAAGCCCTGGGTAAAGAAAAAAAGCTTTTAGATGGTGTCGTAGGCACGATTAACTTTCTAACGGACAACATCACCTCAAGCCAAGAGCTATTTGAAATGGCCAAAGAGGAAGGTGATTTCGACACAATTCTTTCGATTCAAACAGATACGGATGGCATGCGCCAACAAGTCGAAGGACTTGAATTCCGACGCATGTTCAGTAATCCAATGGATCCAAGCTCATGCTTCATTGACATTCAGTCAGGTGCTGGTGGAACAGAGGCCTGCGACTGGGCCAGCATGTTACTTCGTCAATATCTTCGTTATTGTGAGCGTAAAGGCTTTAAAGCTGAAGTGCTCGAAGTGTCTGATGGCGATGTGGCTGGTATCAAGAGTGCCACGATCAAAATTGATGGTGAATACGCGTATGGTCATTTAAGAACAGAAACTGGTGTTCACCGTCTTGTGCGTAAATCTCCCTTCGACTCTGCCAATGGTCGTCATACATCTTTCACCAGTGTATTCGTTTACCCAGAAGTAGATGATTCGATTGAGATTGATATCAATCCAGCTGATATCCGCACTGACACCTACCGCGCCTCTGGTGCTGGTGGACAGCACATCAATAAAACAGACTCTGCAGTTCGTTTAACGCACGTGCCAACTGGCATTGTGGTCCAGTGTCAAAACGATCGAAGCCAACATAAAAACCGTGCTGAAGCGATGTCAATGTTGAAGTCTCGTCTTTACGAACATGAGTTGCGTAAACGCCAGGCAGAACAAGACAAGCTAGAAGCTACTAAGAGCGATGTGGGTTGGGGTCACCAAATCAGATCTTATGTTCTAGATCAGAGTCGCATCAAAGACCTTCGAACCAACGTAGAAATATCGAACACACAAAAAGTTTTAGACGGTGACTTAGATCCATTCATTGAAGCCAGCTTAAAACAAGGCGTTTAATTAATACCATTTATTCATCAATCATTATCACCATTCAATTGTTAGCGAAAACATCATGAGTCAAGAAGAACAAACGCCCATCGTCGATGAAAATCACATCATTGCAGAACGTCGCGAAAAATTAGCTCAACTGCGCAAAAATGGTGTGGCCTTCCCTAATGATTTTGTGCCAACACACCATGCTTCTGATTTACATGAGCATTATGGTGAAATCAGCAAAGAACATTTGGCAGAGAAAAACATCACAGTCAAAGTAGCCGGCCGAATGATGCTCAAGCGCGTGATGGGTAAAGCCAGCTTTGCGACTGTGCAAGATCGCACTGGTCAGATTCAGTTTTACATCAACGATGCTGATGCAGGCGCCGACGCTCACAATGCCTTTAAACATTGGGACATGGGTGACTTCATCGCCGCTGAAGGCGTGATGTTCAAAACCAATAAGGGTGAACTATCAATCCTGGTGAAAGATTTGCGTCTTTTGTCAAAATCATTGCGCCCTCTTCCAGACAAATTCCACGGTCTTTCAGACCAAGAGATGAAATACCGTCAACGCTATGTTGATTTGATTGTTTCTCCAGAAACACGTCAAACATTCTTGGCTCGCAGCAAAGCCATGTCCTCGATTCGCCATCACATGCAAGATGCTGGTTTCATGGAAGTTGAAACACCGATGCTTCACCCTATTCCAGGCGGTGCAGCTGCAAAACCATTCATCACCCATCACAATGCCTTAGACATGGAAATGTATCTGCGCATAGCCCCAGAGCTTTACTTAAAGCGTTTGGTGGTTGGTGGTTTTGAGCGTGTCTTTGAAGTTAATAGAAACTTCCGTAATGAAGGTGTGAGTCCAAGACACAATCCAGAATTCACCATGATGGAGTTCTATGCAGCCTACACGGATTACAAGTGGCTAATGACCTTCACAGAAGAACTCATCAGAGCAGCAGCAATCGATGCTCAAGGCACTGCGAATTTAACTTATCAAGGCAAACCGCTGGATTTATCAAAGCCATTTCAACGCTTAACCATTGCTGAAGCCATTCTTAAGTACGCTCCTTTATCGAAAAAACAGTACACCGCAGCTCAGTTAGAAGATAAAGAGTTTGTTCGCCAAGAGCTTAAAAAGTCTGGTGAAGATATCAACGGGCCAACACTCAAGAACGCTGGCCTCGGGGCACTACAACTAGCTTTATTTGAGGCAACCGCTGAAGAACACCTATGGGAACCAACTTACATCATTGATTACCCTATCGAAGTCAGCCCATTGGCCAGAGAATCAGATACAAGACCAGGTATCACTGAACGCTTTGAGTTATTCATCACAGGTCGTGAGATTGCCAATGGCTTCTCTGAGTTAAATGATGCAGAGGATCAAGCTGCTCGCTTCCATGCTCAAGTAGCTCAAAAAGAAGCTGGTGATGAAGAAGCCATGTATTTTGATGCTGACTTTATTCGCGCATTAGAGTACGGCATGCCTCCAACTGGTGGCTGCGGCATTGGTATCGATCGTTTAATGATGTTAATCACTGACTCACCAAACATCAGAGATGTGATTCTTTTCCCTCACTTGAGAAAAGAAGACTAAAAACTCTTTGGTAGATTAAAGAGATATAAAAAGGGACCCTTGGGTCCCTTTTTTAATACTTATTTTTAAATCACTTCACTGCAGTGATTCAATTAATAAATTCAGATCAATGATTTTCCTTGGCATGGTTGATTGAGTACTTAGGTATCTCAATGACCAAGTTTTGCTGAGCAACCACCGCCTGACAAGATAAGCGTGATTGAGGACACAATCCCCAGGCACGATCAAGCAAGTCATCTTCAGCTTCATCTGATGGATTCAAGCTCGCCATGCCTTCACGCACAATCACATGGCAGGTGGTGCACGCACATGACATCTCACATGCATGCTCAATTTCAATATCATTTTCTAACAATGCCTCACAAATAGTGGAACCTGGAGAAGTCTCGAGTACAGCACCTTCAGGACAATAATCTGCATGAGGAAGAACAACAATTTGTGGCATTTTTAATTCCTATTAAATTTCTTCTATCTTTTTACCAGATAACGCTTTTTTGATACTTTCATTCATTCTACGAGCAGCAAAATCATCAGTCGCTTTTGATAAAGATTCAACTGAGCGTCTCAATACCTGAGTATCTATGGCTGACTCAATCAACTCTCTAAGAGCTTTTAGTTTGCGGTTGATGACGTCTAGCTCGTCTTCATCTAGCAATTGCTGATCTTCAGCCAAAGCAGCATCCACAGCCTCGATTAAACGCTTTGCGTCGACCAGCTCCTCTCTCAAAGCTCTATCTTGAACGTCATCAGCAGCATGACTAAAGCCATCCTGAAGCATGGCGGTGATATCTGTATCAGAAAGACCATAAGAAGGTTTGACTGTTATATTTGCTTCAACACCTGAGTGTTGCTCTCTGGCTGTAACAGACAGCAAGCCATCAGCATCCACCTGATACGTCACCCGAATTCTGGCAGCACCAGCTGCCATTGGTGGAATATCTCTGAGCTCAAACTTTGCCAGCGAACGACAATGATCGACCACTTCTCGCTCACCCTGCAACACGTGAACAGCCAATGCAGTCTGACCATCTCTGAAGGTTGTGAAATCCTGCGCTCTTGCGACAGGGATTGGCGTGTTGCGTGGGATGATTTTTTCAACCAAACCACCCATGGTCTCGACACCCAAAGAAAGTGGAATCACATCTAATAACAACCACTCATCCCCCTTTTGCTGATTGCCTGCCAATAAATCAGCTTGCATAGCAGCACCCATCGCCACCACTTGATCCGGGTCTAAATTAGTTAATGGCGTCTGACCAAATAACTCGCCGACAGCTCTTTGCACATGAGGCATGCGAGTAGCGCCACCAACCATGACCACGCCTTTGATTTCCTCTGGAGTCAAACCAGCATCTCTGATTGCTTTTTTAGCAGCTAGCAGAGTTTTATTGACCAAATGTTGGGTTAACTCAAAGAACTGAGCCTGACTGATACCAACGTTAATGGCTGTGCCATCACTCAAAGTCGCATGAACACGCGCCAAAGGGTTTTTACTCAACTGCTCTTTAACTTCTTTTGATGCAGTAAGCAGTAAACGTGTGTCTTTATCAGACAGTAACTGTAATTTTGCTTGCTCCAAAACCCAGCAGTACAAACGATGGTCAAAGTCATCACCACCCAAGGCAGAATCGCCACCAGTCGACAGCACTTCAAAAACGCCTTTACTTAAGCGCAAGATTGAAATATCAAATGTGCCACCGCCCAAGTCATAAACCGCGTACAAACCTTCTGAAGCATTATCCAAGCCGTAGGCAATCGCTGCGGCAGTTGGTTCATTTAACAAGCGCAAAACCTCAATGCCAGCCAATTTAGCGGCATCTTTGGTGGCTTGTCGCTGCGCGTCATCAAAGTAAGCTGGTACTGTGATCACAGCTCCAACGATCTCATCATCAAAAGAGTCTTCCGCGCGCTGACGCAATCTGGCCAGAATTTCTGCAGAAACTTCGACAGGACTTTTTTCGCCAGATACTGTTTTAATTTTGAGCATACCAGGAGCATCTACAAATTCATAAGGCATGGTTTGAGCATGCTGAATATCGCTAAGACCCCTGCCCATGAAACGCTTCACAGAAATGATGGTGTTTTTGGGATCGCCATTGGCATTTTGTAACGCTTGGTATCCAGCCTGGGTTGTACCACCCGGCAGATAACGGATCACTGAAGGTAATAACTTTCTTCCCTGCTCATCACCCAAAACTTCAGGCAAAGCATTTTTCATCGCTGCAACCAAAGAATTGGTGGTTCCCAAATCGATGCCAACAGCAATTCGGCGTTGATGTGGGGCAAGCGATTGACCAGGTTCGGCAATTTGTAATAAGGCCATATTTTTATTTGTTATTAGTTATTTATGCTGATATTGCGTCTTCTAGTTCTGCACTGAATTTATCTATGAACAATAAAGCTCGTAACTGCTTTGCCGCCAACTCAAAATCATTGACGCCATCAATCGCAAGCTCAACTTCTTTTAATAAATTCGCTCTTGTTTGCTCTACTTCTTTGTACAACTCATCTAATTTAGAAGGCTGATCTCTGATATCGTCCAAAGTCTCACGCCATTCCATCTGCTGCATCAAAAATTGAGCAGGCATTGCAGTATTGGTTTCCAACTGAGGATCGACGCCATTTCTTCCGCACATATATAAACCCCTTTGAATAGGGTTCATGAGTGTTCGGTAGGCTGAGTTTGCCAAAGCTGACAATTGCATCGAGACGCGCTTATCAGAATCGCTGGCCTGAGCGTGCATGTCCGGATGAACCTTCTGTTGCACAGTCAAATAAGCAGACTCCAAAGCCTGCCTATCAATCTTAAATTGGGACTTTAGCTGAAATAAGGCGAAGTAATCATCAAATCCTGAAAGATTCGCCACAACCACACTCATCTTTTACATTAGGATTCTGGAACTTAAATCCTTCATTCAGACCCTCGCGCACATAATCAAGTTCAGTGCCATCCAAATAAGCCAGACTCTTAGGGTCCACATAAACTTTGACCCCCATAGACTCGAACAAGGTGTCTTCAGGCAAGATCTCATCAACATATTCAAGTTGATAAGCAAGCCCTGAACAACCAGTTGTCCTTACCCCAAGACGCAAGCCAACGCCTTTACCACGACGCTCAATGTAACGCGTGATGTGCTTAGCGGCTTTCTCTGTCAGAGTGATGGCCATGATTATTTAGCGTGCTTTTCTTTATAGTCAGCCACTGCTGCTTTGATGGCGTCTTCAGCCAAGATGGAGCAGTGAATTTTTACAGGTGGCAAAGCCAACTCTTCAGCAATCGCAGCGTTCTTGATTTCAAGCGCTTGATCCAAAGTTTTACCCTTGACCCACTCCGTTACCAATGAAGATGACGCAATCGCTGACCCACAACCATAAGTTTTAAACTTGGCA
>JAGVCB010000012.1 GCA_020059445.1 Polynucleobacter sp.
ATCCACCGACTTATCCTTTGTGGATAACTTTTAACAGCATCTACAATTGGGTCGTGAATACAAATACCCTGACAAATTCCTCGTTAATAGCAAATTCAAACCTTGAGACATTTTGGGTGTTTGTAGCAGATTCCTTTTCAAAAGAGCTTTCTCCGCAACAGTTTAAAACATGGATCAAGCCACTTTTTCCGCTTTCTTTCGATCAAGAAAATTTAACCCTATCCTTAGCCGCACCCAACCGCTTTAAGCTTGATTGGGCAAAAAATCAATTTAATCAACGATTTATAGAGCTGGCTCAAGCACATTTTGGCGCACCCATTGTGCTTGATTGGGTACTGGATCCAAAGGTAAAGCTTCTAAATACGGATGAGCAACAGTCTGAGTTCATCAGCGAAGATCTTGTGCCAACAAATTCCACCGGTGGTTTTCCTGGTGCAGGCATAGATGAAGTTAACGAGCTTCCCAGCATAGGCATTGATGGGCGTTCGCGCTTAAATCCCGGGCTTACTTTTGATAGTTTTGTTACTGGTAAAGCCAACCAATTGGCACGCGCTGCGGCCATACAAGTTGCTAACAATCCTGGGTCTTCCTACAACCCGATGTATCTTTATGGCGGCGTCGGGCTTGGTAAGACACATTTGATACACGCTATTGGAAATCATTTATTGCAAGAAAAACCAAAAGCCAAAATCAGATACATTCATGCTGAGCAATATGTATCTGATGTGGTCAAAGCTTATCAGCAGAAGTCTTTTGACAAATTCAAACAGTACTATCACTCCTTGGATTTGCTATTAATTGACGATATTCAGTTTTTTGCTGGAAAGCCCCGTTCTCAAGAGGAATTCTTTTATGCGTTTGAGGCCCTGACAGCCAATAAGTCGCAAGTAATCATGACCAGCGACACTTATCCTAAAGAAATTTCAGGTATTGATGATCGCTTGATTTCAAGGTTTGATTCAGGCTTAACAGTCGCTATCGAGCCGCCTGAGCTTGAAATGCGTGTTGCCATTCTGATGAAAAAAGCTTTGGCAGAAGGCTTACCGCTAACAGAAGATGTTGCCTTTTTTGTTGCTAAACACTTACGCTCTAACGTTCGAGAGCTCGAAGGTGCCTTGAGAAAAATCTTGGCATACGTTCGCTTCCATGGAAAAGAGATCACGATTGAGGTTGCCAGAGAGGCCCTCAAGGACCTTCTTTCGGTGCAAAACAGACAAATTTCGGTTGAGAACATTCAAAAAACAGTCGCTGATTTTTACAACATCAAAGTAGCAGACATGTACTCGAAAAAACGACCTGCTAATATTGCTAGGCCTAGACAAATTGCCATGTATATTGCGAAGGAATTGACTCAAAAAAGCCTTCCTGAAATTGGCGAGTTGTTTGGTGGTCGTGATCACACAACGGTGTTACATGCGGTTAGAAAAATCACCGAAGAAAGATCAAGAGACAATCAACTAAACCATGAATTACATGTGTTAGAACAGTCTCTAAAAAATTGATTTTTGCTTGTGGAAATCCTTGTGGATAATTGCTGTATAAGTATGTTTATAAGTGTGTGAATGAATTGTTGATGAATTGTGGATATGTAGACAAACTACAGCAAAAGAAGAAAGTTATTAAATCTTATTCAAAGCTTATACAAAACATATCCACAGGTATTTATTGAAGGTAAAATACTGATTAATAAATGAATTTTTAGTTATCCACAGAATTTTGTTGCTTTATTAACTACTACTATAAATATATATACATATAAATAAACACAGGGATAAGAACCATGGAACTGGTCAGTACAACAAGAGACAAATTGCTAAAACCACTTCAACTTGTGAGTGGCATTGTTGAGCGTCGTCACACACTGCCAATCTTAGCTAATTTGTTATTCAAGAAAAACGGAACATCTGTCTCTTTGATTTCAACTGACATTGAAATTCAAATCACAACCCATGCAGATTTTGGTGTTGGTTCTGACAACGTCAGTACCACAGTAGGTGCAAGAAAATTGGTCGATATTTTGCGAGCGTTGCCGGAGGGTGCAATGACCTTGTCTTTGAAAGACAGTAAGATGGTCGTTCAAAGTGGTAAGAGCCGCTTCACACTCCAAACATTGGCAGCGAATGAGTTTCCAATCATGTCTGAGTCAGCAGATGTTTCAGCTAGTTGGGAAATGCCTCAAAAATCATTGAAGCAGTTGATCAGCCAAGTGCACTTTGCAATGGCGCAACAAGATATTCGTTACTACTTGAATGGCATGCTTTTTGTTTTAGAAGGACAGAGGATCGTTGCTGTTGCAACAGATGGTCATCGTTTGGCATACAGTCATGTCGATCTTGAGAAAAGTCCATCAGGCAATGGTCAAAAACAAGAAGTGATCATTCCACGTAAAACAATTCTTGAGTTGCAACACCTTTTGGATGATTCAGAAGATCCAGTGGTTGTTTCTCTGGCAAGTAATCAAGTTAAATTTAACTTTGGTGATGTAGAACTTTTATCAAAGCTTGTTGAAGGTAAGTTCCCTGATTTTCAGAGAGTGATTCCAAAAGGTCAAAACAACAAGTTGGTGGTCAGTCGTGATGCACTACAAGCTTCTTTACAAAGAGCAGCGATTTTAACAACCGATAAATTCAAGGGTGTACGCTGCATTCTTTCTGATAACTGTTTAACCATTCAATCGACGAATGCTGAACAAGAAGAAGCTCAAGAAGATATTGAAACTGAGTACAGCGGTGACAAAATTGATATTGGTTTCAATGTATCTTATTTGTTAGATGTTTTAGCCAATCTAAAAAATGAATCAATTCAAATTAGTTTGGGTGACTCCAATAGCAGCGCAGTGATCACCCTTCCAGAACAAGAAGGTTTCAAATACGTAGTTATGCCAATGCGCATTTAATAGAGTTACTAGAAAAGAATAATCAATGACTGTTGAAGCAAAAACTCCAGAGCAGTATGGCGCATCCTCGATTCAAATCTTAGAAGGTTTAGAGGCAGTAAGAAAAAGACCGGGGATGTACATTAGATCGGAAGAGC
>JAGVCB010000089.1 GCA_020059445.1 Polynucleobacter sp.
ATCGGTTTCACAGTAATCACGAATTTCTTTGATCTTGCCATCTAAAAAACCCTGCCAAACCTGGCCACCATCCACACCCATTTTTCCAGGAAAACCGCAGAGCTTGGCCAATGCATCCAGCGGTGCATTCGCACGACCAGAGAACTTTGCCAGCAAATCCATCAAATCAATGTGACGCATGTGATAGCGACTGATGTAGTTGTTCCACTTGAAGTCTCTGCTATCGCTATCGCCGCTCTCACCCATCTCCCAATACCTAGAAGACACCACGCCATTCAATAGAGCGCGGTAATGCAATACAGGTAAGTCAAAGCCACTACCGTTCCAAGAAACCAGTTGTGGCGTATATTTTTCAATCAAATCAAAGAAGGCTTGAATGATTTCTTTTTCAGAGCTTCCAGCATCGCCAAGACTGCCCACCTTGAATTGAGGTAAACCATCTTTCGTGGTTCGACGGATCACGCAAGAAATCGCCACCACCTTGTGCAAGTGTAACGGCATGAATTCACTACCGGTCTTTTCTTTTCGGAGCGCCAGCGCCTGATTGACCACCTCCTCATCAGAAACTGAATCGGGGATGTTTTCCAAGCGACGGATACCAGCAGCATCTGGAATGGTTTCAATATCAAAAACTAATACGCCTGCCATAAAAAGTATCTTTCTTTCTTTTTATTTATTGAATACATGAATCAATCATCAAGAACTGAACCTTTATCTAAACCATGACTCGATAAATGTTTCTTAAGTTTAATCAAAGATTCTTGCTGAATTTGACGCACACGCTCTTTGGATAGACCTAGCTCTCTCGCAAGACCTTCTAAAGTCGCCGGCTCCTGATTATCAAGGCCATAACGCCTGACGATCACCATGCGTTGATCATCCTTTAAATTCTTCAACCAATTTCTCAACATTTCTTCGAGTTGAGATTTTTCTACTTCTTCATCAGGCGCAGCGCTGCGATCATCCGAAATAAAATCAAGCAAACTTGATCCGGGATCCAAATCTCGCGGCGCATCCAAAGATATGGTGTGCTCCGCCAGCGCCAAAGCATCGGTAACGTCTTCCACTGATTTACCCGTCAAACTGGCGATATCTTCAAGATCTGGAACTCTGCCTTCAGCACCCAAAGCTTGTTCCAAAAAACGGGTGGCCCTAAGTACTTGATTGATTTCTCGAATCACATGAATGGGCAAACGAACTGTGCGCACCTGATTCATCAAAGCTTTTTCAACACTCTGCCTGATCCACCAAGTGGCATACGTTGAAAATCTAAAACCTCTTTCCGGCTCAAACTTATCTAAAGCGTGCATCAGTCCTAAGTTACCCTCCTCAATCAAATCAGGCAAAGGTAAACCGCGATGCATATAGGTTTTGGCAATGCTCACAACCAAACGCAAGTTGTGCTCAATCATGGCTTGTCTGGCCGAAAAAACACCGGCCTTGGCCTGGGTAGCGACCTTGAGTTCTTCTTCGGGAGTGAATAAAGGTTTGCTGGAGATTTGCTGGAGATAGCGCTGCACAGTGTCCGCAGAGAGTTCAGCGGCTAAAACCTCTTTTAATTCATCTGCATCCAGCGCTTGATTATTTAAATCAGTCAGCTCAGAAAAGTCATTGAATGAGCTGTTATCTGAGTCTGATGATTTGGTCATACTCAAGGAAGATAAGACATTGGATCAACAGGTTTACCGTGCTTACGAACTTCAAAATGTAATTTCACTTGATCGGCATCGGTATTGCCCATCTCAGCAATTTTTTGAGCTTTCTTAACCGTATCACCTTCTTTGACAAGAAGTGTTTTGTTGTGAGCGTAGGCCGTTAAATACGTATTGTCATGCTTCACAATCAACAAATTGCCATAACCTCTCAAGCTGTTACCGGCATAAACCACTTTGCCATCTGCAGCAGCCTGAATCGGGTCACCTGACTTGCCTGAAATACCAATGCCTTTATTTTTACCTTCGTCAAAACGATCAATCACATTGCCTTTTGATGGCCATGAAAGTTTAATGCCGCTATCTTTGACAGGCTCATTGTTTGATTTTTCTGTCTTGGCCTCGTTCTTAGCAAGCTTCTCATCTTTCGTTTTGTCTGATGGCTTGGCTACATCTTTAGCTGTACTTGGCTTTTCTTGTTTTACTTCCATCTTAGAAGAAGCAACCTTAGCGGATCTCGGTGGCACAACACGAATCACTTGATCAACTTCAATTTGGTTCATGTCTGCAATGTTGTTCCACTCTGCGATATCACGGTGTGATTGGCCATGATCCAAGGCAATCCTCAATAAAGTATCGCCACGCTTGATGCGATAAAAGCCTGCCTGAACTGGTTCAAGGCTGGCTCCCTTACCACTGGAGCGATCAACAACAGGGGCAGGTCCAGTTCGCGTCGCACAACCTGACTGAAACACAACAGTAGAAATTGCCAAAGAAACAATCAATAAACGAGGAAAATTCATAAGCTCACAGCAGTCAATGACGCAATTAAATTGCGATTAAATTACACAATACCTGATTGTAAAGGCACAAAAAATACTTCTTCAAGAACCGTTCTTTGGTAACGCTGTGAACTGACCCGCTCAACCACGACCAATTGCTGTTCTTCTTCATTTTTAGCCACTGGTGCCACCAAGCGACCACCGATGGCGAGTTGATCCAATAATGGGTCCGGAATCCCTAAACCAGCAGCGGCCAAGATAATGCCATCAAATGGAGCAGCTTGCGGCAAACCTCTGATGCCATCACCATATACCAAGCGTAAATTTGGAATTCTGAATGGTCTTAGCTTTGCTCTGGCCTGTTCATGCAAGGGCTTTATTCGCTCGATTGAATAAACCTCTTGGGCCACCAAACTTAAAATGGCTGCCTGATAGCCACATCCTGTACCAATTTCAAGGACCTTACCAAGGTCTTTTTTAGGGCGCAAAAGTAGTTCAACCATGCGCGCCACAACAGAAGGCTTGGAAATTGTTTGTTGATGACCAATAGGTAGCGCTGAATCTTCGTAAGCTCTTGCATCAAGAGCATGGTCGATGAATGCATGACGAGGCACCGTTGCAATCGCTTCCAATACCTGACGATTGCGCACACCACTGGCAGCAACTTTTTCTGCCAATTGAAGGCGCGCCTTATCGAACATGGGATCTTTTTTAACCACAACTACCCTATTAAATTAATTTTTTTGCCACTGAGACTGGATCATTTTTTCACGAGTCTTGAGATGGGTTAAATCCAACTGTAAAGGAGTGATAGATACCTGCCCTTGATGGATTGCATGAAAATCAGTTCCCTCAGTTGCGTCTCTTGCGTCTCCAGGAGGGCCTATCCAATAAATAGGTTCACCACGCGGATTATTCTGCAAGATGACATTTTGTGAGTGATGTCTGTTACCTAATCTGGTCACTCGCCATGACTTGAGAGATTCATAGGGAAGATTAGGAATATTGACGTTCAGCAATGTGGGCTTTTCGCCAGCGGCTAAAACTCCATCCACTGGAGAGTTGATTTGCTGTATCACAATGTCTCTGGCGATTTGAGCAGCATCATCCAATCTTGCCCAACCTTTAGCGACCTGAGAAAAAGCAATCGCCGGAATCCCAAACATAACACCCTCAATCGCGGCAGCCACAGTCCCTGAATAAAGAACGTCCTCACTCATGTTTTCACCTTGATTGATACCAGAAACAACCAAA
>JAGVCB010000011.1 GCA_020059445.1 Polynucleobacter sp.
CACCTGGACGTGAGCTATAGATAGTGATCTTCGCGTTCTTTGCAGGACGCTCGATGATCACTTTGCTCACTGATGCATTTTTCAACTTCTTCTTAAGGTAGCTACGAACTTCAACGTCTTCTTGCAACATTTTTGCAAAATCGGTGCTGTTAGCATACCAACGTGAAGTCCAGTTACGGCTTACCGAGAGACGAAATCCGGTTGGATGTATTTTCTGACCCATGTCTCTTCCTTAGTTGCTCAAAGTCACAGTGATGTGACAAGTTTGTTTTTCAATCTTGTTACCGCGACCCTTCGCACGAGCAGTAAAACGCTTGAGCGATGTGGCTTTGTCAACAGTGACTGTCTTCACTTTTAACTCATCAATGTCAGCGCCTGAATTGTGCTCCGCGTTAGCGATAGCAGATTCAACTACTTTCTTCATGATGAATGCAGCCTTTTTAGGGCTGAACGTGAGAATATTTAGCGCGCGAGCAATTGGCAATCCACGAATTTGGTCAGCGACCAAACGTGTTTTTTGCGCTGAAATGCGGGCGCTGCGGTGAATAGCTTTAGATTCCATCATCGTCCTCTTACTTCTTCGCTTTCTTATCTGCCGCGTGACCTTTGAAGGTGCGCGTTAGGGCAAACTCACCCAATTTATGTCCAACCATGTTTTCAGTGATGTACACAGGTACATGCTGACGACCATTGTGGACGGCAATTGTGAGACCAATGAAGTCTGGAAGAATGGTCGAACGGCGTGACCATGTCTTGATGGGCTTCTTATCTTTGTTGGCTACTGCAGTTTCAACCTTTTTAACAAGGGTTACTTCGCAGAATGGGCCTTTTTTAGCTGAGCGCGTCATGTCTATTTCCTTATTCTATTAGCGCTTTTGACGACGTTGAGCAATCATGCTTGTCGTACGCTTATTGCGACGTGTTCTGTAACCCTTCGTTGGTGTGCCCCATGGAGATACTGGAACACGACCTTCGCCTGTACGACCTTCACCACCACCATGTGGGTGATCGACTGGGTTCATTGCAACACCGCGAACTGTTGGACGAATACCGCGCCAGCGATTTGCACCAGCTTTACCGATTTGACGTAGGCTGTGCTCTTCGTTGCCTACTTCACCAATCGTTGCACGACATTCAATGTGTACACGACGCACTTCGCCAGAGCGCAAACGCACTTGACCGTACACGCCTTCACGAGCCAATAGCACTGCTGAACCACCAGCAGTACGAACCATCTGAGCACCTTTACCTGGCAACATTTCCACGCAGTGGATCGTGCTACCAACGGGAATATTTCTCAATGGCAAGTTGTTACCAACTTTGATTGGGGCTTCTGAACCGCTCATGATTGCCTGACCAACCAATGCACCCTTAGGAGCAATGATGTAACGGCGCTCACCATCTGCAAATAGCAACAAAGCTAAGTTTGCAGTGCGGTTTGGATCGTATTCTAAGCGTTCAATTTTCGCTGGAATACCATCTTTGTCATTACGCTTAAAGTCAACAACACGATAGTGATGCTTATGACCACCACCTTTATGGCGTGTGGTGATGTGACCGTTGTTGTTACGACCTGATTTTTGATGTTGTGGCTCTAACAAACCTGCAAAAGGTTTACCCTTGTGCAAATCTGGATTTACCACTTTCACCATGGAACGACGTCCAGGTGAAGTCGGTTTAGTCTTCATTAAAGGCATAATTAATTTGCCTCCGCTTCAAAATTGATTTCTTGACCAGGCTTCAAACAAACATAAGCCTTCTTGGTGTGATTGCGGCGACCTTCAAAACGGCCAAAGCGCTTTGCTTTACCTTTTTGATTAACCACCTGAACAGACTCCACCTCTACTTTGAATAACAATTCAACAGCAGCTTTGATTTCTAACTTGTTTGCATCGCGCATAACTTGGAAAACCACTTGCTCATTCTTTTCTGCAACGTATGTTGCTTTTTCAGAAATCACTGGGCCAACCAATACTTGCATCAAGCGATGATCGTTTTTACGTGTTGTGATCATTTGAGCATCTCCTCAATTTGAGCAACAGCTGATTTCAAGATCAACACTTTTTGGAAGTGAATCAATGAAAGTGGATCTGCATGCTGCACTTCAACTACGCCAACTTTATGCAAGTTACGTGAAGCCAAGTACAAGTTTTCATCAACCTTATCAGCGATGATCAATACTGACTCCAAGCCCATTGCTTTAACTTTTTCAGCCAACAACTTGGTCTTAGGAGCATCCACTGAGAAACTCTCAACGATGTTCAAACGGCCTTCGCGCGCTAACTGAGACAAGATTGAACGCATACCTGCGCGATACATCTTTCTGTTAACTTTTTGTGAGAAGTTTTCTTCTGGTGAGTTAGGGAATATACGACCACCCCCGCGCCACAATGGTGACGATGACATACCTGCACGAGCGCGGCCTGTGCCTTTTTGGCGCCACGGCTTCTTCGTTGTATGTTTAACTTGTTCACGGTCTTTTTGAGCACGATTACCACTGCGAGCGTTGGCTTGATAAGCAACAACGATCTGGTGAACCAATGCTTCGTTATATTCACGCTCGAAAACTTCTGGTGAAGCAGTAACGCCTGCGCCCAGTTTTCCGTCAGCTTGTAGGAGCTTTAATTCCATGTGCGGGCCCCTTATTTAGCAGCAGCAGTTTTCACTGCTGGTGTGATGATGACTGCGGCGCGTTCTTGCGTCAGCATGCCGAGAGAAACAAGCGCAGCCATGCCGTCTCGCAAAGTCGCGCTGGTCAGATCAACGGTCGGGAACGCGAGCAGCAAG
>JAGVCB010000141.1 GCA_020059445.1 Polynucleobacter sp.
CCAAATCAATTTCAATCACTGCTGCGTATTCAGCATCAGCATCACCTTTGAGTAATTCTGGTTTTGCCAACCATGCTTCCATCGCCTTGATACGACGGCCCAATGTACGTGCATCAGAGTAACCATTGGCAATCATCCACTTCATCAATGTGATGTTGCTGGTCATATACTCAATGATTGGGTCTTTGTTCAAGTGAACAGTACAACCGGCAGCTGAACGCTCTGCAGATGCGTCTGACAATTCAAATGCTTGCTCAACTTTTAGATCAGGTAAACCTTCGATTTCTAGAATGCGACCAGAGAAAATGTTTTTCTTACCCTTCTTCTCAACGGTCAACAAACCTTGCTTGATCGCATACAAAGGAATCGCGTTCACCAAGTCACGCAATGTGACGCCTGGCTGCATTTTGCCTTTGAAGCGCACCAACACAGACTCAGGCATGTCCAAAGGCATCACGCCTGTGGCTGCAGCAAAAGCAACCAAACCTGATCCCGCTGGGAATGAAATACCGATTGGGAAACGTGTGTGAGAATCACCACCTGTACCAACTGTGTCAGGCAATAACAAACGGTTCAACCATGAGTGGATCACACCATCACCTGGACGCAAAGCAACACCACCACGGGTGCTGATGAAGTCAGGCAACTCATGGTGCATCTTCACATCGACTGGTTTTGGATAAGCCGCTGTGTGGCAGAAAGATTGCATCACCATGTCTGATGAGAAACCTAAACAGGCCAAATCTTTTAATTCATCACGTGTCATCGGACCAGTGGTGTCTTGAGAACCCACGGTTGTCATCTTAGGCTCACAGTAAGTGCCTGGACGAACACCCTTGCCTTCAGGCAAACCACATGCGCGACCAACCATCTTCTGAGCCAATGAGAATCCTTTGCCAGAATCAGCAGGATTGGTTGGCAAGCGAAACAATGTTGATACTGGCAAGCCCAAAGCTTCACGAGCTTTGGTCGTTAAACCACGGCCAATGATCAATGGAATACGGCCACCGGCACGCACTTCATCAAATAGAACATCTGATTTCACTTTGAATTCAGCGATTACTTTGCCATCCTTGAGTGCTTTACCCTCATAAGGACGTAACTCAATCACATCACCCATGTTCATGTTGCTAACGTCTAACTCAATCGGTAAGGCACCAGCATCTTCCATGGTGTTGTAGAAAATCGGAGCAATCTTAGTGCCCAAACAAACACCCCCAAAACGCTTATTAGGCACGTAAGGAATGTCTTCACCTGTGAACCACAACACTGAGTTAGTGGCTGACTTACGTGATGAACCTGTACCAACCACGTCACCAACATAGGCAACCAAGTTACCTTTGGCTTGTAGGGCTGCTAATTGCTTGATCGGGCCAATCTTGCCTGGCTCTTGAGGCTCGATGCCTTCACGAGGGTTTTTCAACATGGCCAAGGCGTGCAATGGAATGTCTGGACGACTCCACGCATCGGGCGCTGGAGATAAATCGTCTGTGTTTGTTTCACCTGTTACTTTGAACACGGTCAAAGTCATGCTTTGTGGCACTTCAGGACGGCTTGTGAACCACTCCGCATCTGCCCAGCTTTGCAATACAGCCTTAGCGTTCGCGTTGCCTTTGTCAGCCTTTTCTTTAACGTCATGGAATTGATCAAACATCAACAATGTTTTCTTCAATCCTTCAGCAGCGATACCGCCCACTGCGGCGTCATCTAATAAATCAATCAATGGAGAGATGTTGTAACCACCAAGCATCGTGCCTAACAACTGAGTCGCTGTTTCACGTGTGATCAATGGTGTTTTTTCCTTGCCAAAAGCAACCGCTGCCAAATAAGAGGCTTTCACCTTGGCGGCATCATCAACACCAGCCGGAACGCGGTGAGTGATCAACTCAAGCAAAGTCGCATCTTCATCTTTTGGTGGATTCTTGAGCAACTCAATCAATTCACCAGTCTGCTGAGCTGATAATGGCAATGGTGGAATACCCAGAGCTGCTCGCTCGGCAACATGATCACGATAGGCTTTCAACATGGTGTTTCCCTCTCTTTTATAGGCAAATAACAAGCAATCTTTAAGACTTATATCTTATATAAGACTAGAGTTTCTGGCAATAGACTGCGCTTCATATAATGACAAAATAGCCTAAATTAGTTGCCTATCAATGAACAGGCAGACTAAAATAAAAAAATCATATAAATCAAAGCTTTAATTAATTACACCCATGAAAAAAACAGACCTTTATAAGAACGCGGGATTGGCAGTGGCCAACCAAATCAAAAATTCAGCACCCAAACCCAAGGGCGCGAATAAAAAGAATGCTGAGAAAAAGCTCAATCCTTTATTGGCGTCTTTATTAAAGAAGCCAGAGTAAGCAATCCGGCATTGCTCATTGATGAGGCTTTACTGAGTATTTAGAGAGCCAACTTGGCTTTAATTTCAGATGGCCAAGAAGCTGCTTTTTGGGTCTTAAAGTCCACCCACACAATCGTTGCCCCAGATGTTGCTCGAATTGTTCCCTGGTCACTCACCAAAGACATCACATTAAAGGTATCCAAACCAACTCGGGTGGGATTAGCGATGTAAGTTTTGATGATGAGATCTGCCGGGTACTCAACAGGCTTCATGAAGTTACAAAAAGCATTCACTACCACAACACCCTGCTCATCCTGAGCAAAATTCAATCCTAAACTGTCCAACCAATTGATGCGTGCTTGTTCGATATAACGAAAGTACACCGCATTATTCACATGACCAAAGGCATCCATGTCACCCCAACGAATCGGGATGATGGACTCATGAACAAATATCTTTTCTTCAGGAATTGGGATGCGCATGCGAATGAGTTTTTAAGCCGTATTTTTATCAATTTTGAACCAGGCAGCATACATCGCTGGCAAGGCCAATAAAGTCAAAGCAGTCGCTACCATCAAGCCACCCATGATTGCAATCGCCATTGGACCCCAGAACACACTGCGAGATAAAGGAATCATCGCTAATACCGCTGCTGCGGCAGTCAAGATAATCGGTCTATAGCGTGTGACGCAGGCATGAATGATCGCTTCTCTGGCTGGCATGCCTGCACTACGACCCTGTTCTATCTGATCAATCAAAATCACCGAATTGCGCATGATCATGCCCAGCAATGCAATGAAGCCCAATAAAGCCACAAAGCCAAATGGCTTGTTGAATAAAAGCAATGTCAACGCCACCCCTGAAATACCCAAAGGTGCTGTTAACACCACCAAGAAGGCACGAGAGCTGCTGCGCAACTGAATCACCAACAATGTGAAGGTGATGAATAGCATCACCGGAATACCGGCATTGATGGAATCTTGACCGCGCGAACTTTCTTCCACGGAACCACCGATATCAACCTTATAACCAGGCGGTAATTTAGCCATCAATGGTTTGAATTCTTTGTACAGCTCTGCTGTTGCTGTGGGGCCCTGTACCCCTGGAATCACATCTGCTTGCAGCGTGATGGCGTATTCGCGATTCTCACGCCAAATCGTGGCAGGCTCCCACACCACGTTCACATTTGCAATACGACCCAATGGAATTGATTGACCGCCCACAGTGGTCAACATGGTTTCATTCAAGTCACTGATTTGATTGCGTTCTGCACGAGGCAAACGCAAAACAATCGGTGCCAATAAATCACCCTCACGATACTGACCAATCATCACCCCACCAAAATGACTGGCCAAAGTTTGGGCAATCACTTGAGGTGGAACACCCAACTCACGAGCTTTAACTGCATCCACATCAATCTTAGCCACTGCTTGGTTTTCATTCCAGTTATCTTTAACACCATAGACCAGTGATGACTCACGCATCACATCGATGAAGCGATTGGCTTCTGCTCTTAACTTGATTGGATCATCGCCTGTGACTCTGAACTCAACCGGGTAAGTCACCGGTGGTCCATTGGGCAATAACTTAACGCGCAGCCTTGCTTCAGGAGCGGCATCTTCCAAGATGCGCGGCAAGACTTTATTCAGGCGATCACGATGAGTCAGATCAGCCACAATCACTGCTTGCGCTGCATTCGATCTTGGGAAAATAATGTCTAAAGGTAAAAAGAAACGCGGTGCTCCACCGCCCACCCACATCGTGAGAGATTGCACACCTTGCTGTTCCAAAATTTTTGCTTCAATTTTTTTCGCAGCAGCTTCAGTTGCTTCAAAACTAGAACCTTCAGCCAAGAAGATATCCACCAAGATTTCAGGACGAGATGAATCAGGGAAAAATTGTTGTTGCACCTGACTCATGCCAACAATACCGAGCACAAATGTTGCAATCGTTGCCATGATGGCTTTTTTACGATGATCAATGCACCATGCAACCACAGCTCTGAAACGTTCATAGAACGGCG
>JAGVCB010000154.1 GCA_020059445.1 Polynucleobacter sp.
ATGACGAGTTTCTGGATCACGGCCAACATTACCCACAATGATTACTTTATTAACTGATGCCATTTTTGTCTCCCGAAGAAAAGTTTGTTGTACCGAAATTGATCGAATTAAGTTTGTGAGCTAGCCTTTACAGGTAACTCTCTCATCGATAAAGCGATTATAAGCCAGGCGAAAATCAGGGCTGCACAAGCATAAAAAACACTCGACTCACCGCCCCATTGCAATAACCAGCCCCCACCCAAGCCACCAATAAATAAGCCAATCGACTGGGTGGTGTTGTAAATGCCCAAGGCAGTACCTTTGGCTTGACTAGCCCAGCGAGAAACCAAGGATGGTTGCATCGCTTCTAAAATATTGAAGCCAATAAAATAAATCAATACCGCGGTTGCCAGGGCTGGCAAGGTATCAAAGCTGGCAATCATCAACTGAGCCGCCATCATTGCAAGAATTCCGAAAATAAAAGCAGGCTTCATGCGCTTTCTTCTCTCACTCATCATGATGATCGGCGCCATGCAAGCAAAAGATATCAATACCGCCGGCAAATACAGATGCCAATGGGAAACCAAAGGCAAGTCAGCTTTCACCAATAATCTTGGCAAGGTCAAAAACAATGCAATTTGAGCTGCATGCAAGGCAAACACACCAAAGTTCAATCTCAATAAATCAGCGTTAAAGAAAACATCAGAAAACTTAGCCGTGAAGGGTGTATTCGACTTGTCTTGCTGCGGAACCACAAACAAGGCCAACAAAATAGCCCCAATGCCCAAAACAGCCATCAGATAGAACATGCCATTCAGACCAATAGATTCATGCAGAGGGGAGGCCAAAACCAAAGATATGGCAAATGTCAGGGCGATGCTGCCGCCAACCATGGCCATTGCTCTTGTGCGTGTCTCTTCCTTAGTTAAATCTGCTAACCATGCTGTAACAGCCGCTGAAACAGCGCCCGCGCCTTGTATTGCTCGTCCGACAATGATCCACATCAGATCATCCTGGCTACCGGCAATGACAGCCCCCAGGACAAACAATACAAGTCCAGCAACCACCACTGGCCTGCGGCCGTACTTATCTGAAAGCATTCCCAGTGGTATGTGCAGGCATGCCTGAACGAGGCCATAGACCCCTAAAGCCAATCCCACCAAAAGAGCCTGATCGCCGCCAGGCAAGCCTTTGGCGTGCATGCTAAAGACCGGCAAGATCAAAAAGAGCCCTAACATGCGTAGGGCAAAAATGCCGGCCAAAGCCAAAGATGCGCGAAGTTCTGTTTTTTCCATAAAGAAGAGCTATATTAACTGGTTACGCAGAGAAAAATCATGGATACGATAAAAATCAGAGGTGCTCGCACCCACAATCTTAAAAATATCAATCTTGATATTCCCAGAAACCAATTGGTTGTCTTAACTGGCTTATCTGGATCGGGAAAGAGTTCCTTGGCCTTTGACACGCTTTACGCCGAAGGACAAAGACGCTACGTAGAGTCTTTATCTGCCTACGCCCGTCAATTTTTACAGTTGATGGAAAAGCCAGACGTTGACTCCATTGAAGGTTTATCTCCTGCCATCTCGATTGAGCAAAAAGCCACCAGTCACAATCCACGCTCTACCGTTGGCACCGTCACTGAAATACACGATTATTTGCGTTTACTTTTTGCGCGCGCCGGCACACCCCACTGCCCAGAACATCAGTTACCACTCGAGGCACAAAGTGTTTCGCAAATGGTTGATGCAGTGATGTCAAAACCTGAAGACACAAAATTAATGATTTTGGCGCCCGTTGTGAGCGAGAGAAAAGGTGAGCACGTCGATCTATTTGAAGACTTACAAGCGCAAGGTTTTGTACGTTTTCGAATTCGCTCAGGTGGCGGCACTGCTTCACACAACAAAGCAAAAATTTACGAAGTCGATGAATTACCAAAATTGGTTAAAAACGAAAAGCATACGATTGATGTGGTTGTCGATCGCATCAAAATAAAAGCAGATATTCAGCAGCGCTTGGCCGAGTCTTTTGAAACAGCATTGCGCTTAGCGGATGGCAGAGCCATTGCACTTGAAATGGACACAGATAAAGAGCAACTTTTTTCAAGCAAGTTTGCCTGCCCCATTTGCTCCTACTCATTACAAGAATTAGAACCAAGATTATTTTCATTCAACAACCCAATGGGCGCTTGCCCTAGTTGCGATGGCTTGGGTCATATCAGCTTTTTTGATCCTAAGCGCGTGGTGGCGCATCCAGAGCTATCTCTTGCTTCAGGAGCCATCAAGGGATGGGATCGCCGCAATCAGTTTTACTTCAGATTACTTCAGAACCTTGCAAAGCATGCCAAGTTTGACTTAGAGGCTCCGTTTGAAGAATTGCCAAAGAAAGCCCAAGAACTGCTTCTCTTTGGATCTAACAATCAAGATATTCCATTTGAGTATCTAAACGAAAAAGGCAAGGTCGTTATTCGAGAGCACGCCTTCGAAGGCATCGTGGCTAATTTTGAGCGACGCTACAGAGAGACTGACTCGCCAACAGTTAGAGAAGAACTCGCAAAATATCAAAACAACAAACCTTGCCCAAGTTGCGAAGGAACACGCTTAAGAACTGAAGCAAGAAACGTCAAAGTGGG
>JAGVCB010000094.1 GCA_020059445.1 Polynucleobacter sp.
GACAGAAGTCTGTGAGCTTGCCTGGGGCAATCAATACACCACCAGCATGCATGCCGACGTTTCGAGTCATGCCCTCTAACTGCTGAGCTAAACCCAATAACTGTTTAACTTCTTCCTCGCGAGACTCACGCTCAGCCAAAAGTTTTTCTTCTTTTTTGGCCTGTTCAATCGTGACTTGCTGACCAGGCTTATTAGGAATTAATTTTGAAATACCATCCACGAATCCGTAGGGCTGCTCCAACACTCGGCCCACATCTCGTATCGCTGCGCGCGCAGCCATCGTTCCGAATGTCGCAATTTGACTCACGGCATCTTTGCCGTATTTTTCTTTAACGTAGGCAATCACCCGATCGCGACCGTGCTGACAGAAGTCAATATCAAAGTCAGGCATGGAGACGCGCTCAGGATTTAAGAATCGCTCAAAGAGCAAGTTATATCTCAGCGGATCTAGATCGGTAATACCCAAAGAATAAGCCACCAAAGAACCTGCTCCTGAGCCGCGACCAGGCCCTACTGGCACGCCATTATTTTTGGCCCAGTTAATGAAGTCAGCAACAATCAAAAAGTAACCCGGAAAACCCATCTGAGAAATAGTTCTGGCTTCAAACTTTAAGCGCACCTCATAACTGGGGCGTTGCTTTTCTCTTTCTGCTTCATCGGGATATAAATGCAGCAAATGTTTGGATAAGCCTTCCATGGCTTTTTCCATCAAATAGTCATCCAATGTCATGCCAGCAGGTACGGGAAAATCTGGCAACTGAGGCTTGCCCAAGGTCAATGACAAATTACAACGCTTGGCAATTTCAACACTGTTGGTAATAGCTGCTGGCAAATCAGCAAACAACGCTTGCATCTCTGCTTGAGTTTTAAAGTACTGCTCAGCCGTGAATTTCTTTGCGCGCTTAGGATTTCCAAGTACTTCACCTTCAGCAATACACACCCTGGCTTCGTGCGCTCTGAAGTCGCTTGGTTTCATGAACTGAATAGAATGAGTTGCCACCACAGGCAACTGAAGTTCATTCGCCAAATGAACAGCTTCATGAAGATGAGCCTCATCCTGAGGATGGCCTGCTCGCTGAACTTCAATGTAATAAGAAGCAGGGAAATAATGAGCCCACTTTTTGGCGCAGGCAGTTGCTTCATCATGCTGACCTGCTAACAAGCACTGTCCGACATCACCCAATCTTGCGCCTGATAATGCAATCAGGCCTTCAGCATATTCTTTGAACCACTGGGCATCAATCTCTGAACGACCTTTGAATTGATTGGTCAAGGATGCTTTGGTCAAGAGCTCACAGAGATTCAAATAACCTTGGTGATTTTTGACCAACAACTGCAATCTGAATGGTTTATCCCTATCTTCAGTATTGGTGATCCAAACATCGCTACCGATAATCGGTTTAATACTTTCTTTGCGTGCCGCTTGATAGAATTTCACCAAACCAAACACATTGCTTAAATCGGTTAGAGCCAAGGCACCCATTTGATCTTTAACCACTGCCGCAATGGCATCATCGATGCGCACAGCCCCATCCACAATCGAATACTCGGAGTGAAGACGCAAATGAACAAAGTTGGTTTTTAAAGACATGAGATGATTTTAGCTATGTTCAAGACTCAATACCGCGGTCGCTTCGCACCCTCACCCACAGGCGCTCTCCACGCCGGGTCGCTCGCAACCGCCCTAGGCAGTTGGCTTGACGCGAGGGCACATCAAGGAAAGTGGCTTTTACGCATCGAGGACCTTGATTTACCAAGGTGTATTCTAGGGGCTGACAAAATCATCATTCAGCAACTGTTGACTTGCGGTTTACATTGGGATGAGGAGATTGAATACCAATCCAAACGCAGTCATTTCTACGAATCAGCCTTGCATCAATTAATGCAAGAAAAAAAGGCTTATGGCTGCCGATGCACTCGCAAACAAATTGAAGATCAATTACTGAGCTTGGGGAAAAAGAAAGATAGGCACGGTGAACTGATCTACCCAGGAAGTTGTCGTCACTTAAAGGAAGTCACTGAGCCATGCGCTTGGCGTTTATTGGTCACAGACCCTGAGATTGAATCTTCTGTGGGAGATTTTGTTTTAAGGCGCTCAGACAGGATATTTACTTACCAACTGGCAGTTGTTGTGGATGATCACTTACAAGGGATCACACACGTGGTCAGAGGCGAAGATTTGTTAGATAACACTGCTAGGCAAATCTATCTTCAGCAGCAGCTGAATTACCCTCAACCTCATTACCTTCACTTACCTTTGGTAGTCGATGGCAACAATGAAAAGCTCAGCAAACAAACCAATGCAACTGCCATTGCTTGCAATACTCCTGGTGAAGCATTAAAAGCTCTTCAGGCTGCCGCGAAACATTTGGGATTGAGTGAGCCTGCGCTTTTTAGCAACAGCTCTGATGGTTCTGATTCAAAAGAAGCGAATGAATTAAAGATAAATGAATCGACAATCAAACAGTGGTTAGAAACCGCTGTTGAACATTATCGAAACACCCGCTTGTGAATTTAATGCGGCTTTAATTGCAGCTTTAACTCATCTTTAACTACAGTTTATTTTTTAAAGCCACCCAACAAAGCAGCTCTTGGCTTTGTGCCAGGCTGGATTGATGGCTTGCTTGTTGCTGAAGGCGTTTGAGCGCCAGCCTGAGCACTTGTCTCAGCTTGGCCTGCCACAGATGGCTTTTCTTCTTTAGCTGCTGATGCCTGATAAGGCATATAGAAAAATGGATCACCCGCTGGACCATTTGCAGGATCTGGAACAGGTAAACGAAGCAACTTGCGGTTCATTAACTTTTCAATATCAGCCAATAGTCTTTCTTCAGACGCATCCACCAAGGCAATCGCATCACCTTGGGCACCTGCACGACCGGTACGACCAATGCGATGCACATAATCTTCAGCATTGAATGGCAACTCATGATTGATCACACAAGGCATGTCTGCAATATCAAGACCTCGGGCTGCAACATCAGTGGCAACCAAAACATCCATGGTGCCTTTTTTGAAGGACTCCAAAATCTGCATGCGCTCAATCTGACTTTTGTCTCCATGAATCGCACCGGCTTTGATACCGCTGCGCTCTAGAGCACTGGCCAACTTGCCACAACCAATACGACTGTTCGTAAACACGATGGCCTGACGAGTCAAACCTTGCTGAATACGTGCCTTTAAGACTTTGATGACAGCGTCTTTCTTTTGCTCTGAAGGCACCATGTGGATTATTTGGCGAACAGTATCTGCAGCCGCATTTTGTCTTGCGACTTCAATCGTCACTGGATCTCGCAAATAGCTTTGAGCTAATTTTTTAATCTCTGGCGAAAAAGTGGCTGAGAATAAAAGTGTCTGAC
>JAGVCB010000182.1 GCA_020059445.1 Polynucleobacter sp.
AGATTTTTGTGCCTTTGCTAAAGAATCTTCTAAAGTGGAAAAATAATTTTTACCTCCCTCTAATAACTCAAGGTGCTCAATATTTTGCCAACGATCTTTTCTTAGAAGAGACATGGCTTAATTCTAATCAGAATTAAGCTTGAGGATTGCTTGCCGATTGCTGGGAGAAAAACAAAGGGAGGCTGCCACTTCAATTGGCAACCATTGGAAGGTTAAATGCTCCCTGGGTGATAATGTCACAGGCACACGATTGGGCAAAAGAACCTTGAACCAGTGCTCGGTATTCTCAGTGACTCCCTCTCCATAACGATGCCGCCACTCGGGGAAAATTTCATACTGAATTTGCTGATTCATGGATTGCAAAGAATTAGGAGGGAGCATTGATACATCGATGCCTGTCTCTTCGAGGAGCTCCCGAGCCGCCGCTTCAATTAGCGGCTCATCAAGAGCATCCAGGCTGCCAGTCACAGACTGCCAAAAACCTGGATGATCTTTTCGTTCTAGCAACAAAACCTCGTTGCTAGTCGTGTAAATAACGACTAGTACCGAGATCGGGATTTTCATGCGGGCATTTCTGTATTGCGCAAACGAATATGAAGCTCGCGCAATTGCTTCTCATCAACTGGGCTTGGCGCTTGAGTTAACAAACATTGGGCTCTTTGTGTTTTGGGGAAAGCAATCACATCACGAATTGATTCAGCGCCCGTCATCATTGTGACAATGCGATCTAAACCAAACGCAATACCACCGTGCGGAGGTGCGCCGTATTGAAGGGCATCCAACAAGAAACCAAACTTTGCTTGAGCTTCTTCGGGACCAATATTCAATGCACGGAACACTTGGCTTTGTACAGATTCTTTATGAATACGAACTGAACCACCACCAATTTCCCAACCGTTCAGAACCATGTCATAAGCTTTAGCCAAACACTTACCAGGGTCTGTCTCTAGGTAGTTAAGGTGCTCGTCTTTTGGACTTGTGAATGGATGGTGACAAGCAACCCAACGTGCAGCATCATCATCATAGTCAAACATTGGAAAATCAACCACCCACATTGGCTGCCAAGTTTGTTCCATTAAACCGTTTTCTTTGGCCCAGGCAGAATGACCAATCTTTAAGCGCAAGGCACCGATTGCATCATTGACCACTTTGGCTTTATCAGCACCGAAGAAAATGATGTCGCCATCTTTTGCTTCAGTTCTCTTAAGGATTTCAGCAATCGCTGCATCGTGAAGATTTTTAACAATCGGAGATTGCAATCCATCACGGCCTTTAGCGATCTCGTTGACTTTTATCCAAGCCAAACCTTTAGCGCCATAAATTGACACAAATTGGGTGTAATCATCAATATCACTGCGGCTAATGACTGAGCCGCCAGGAACTCTCAAACCAACCACACGGCCATTGTCTTGATTAGCCGGACCTGAGAAAACTTTGAAATCTACATCCTTCATCACATCAGTCAACTCTGTGAACTCAAGCTTCACTCGTAAATCAGGTTTATCTGATCCAAAGCGCGCCATGGTCTCTGAGTAAGGCATGACTGGGAATGGATTCGCCAATTCAACATTCATCACTGTTTTGAAAATATGACGAATCATGTTTTCAAATAGATCACGTATTTCGTATTCATCTAAGAAGGCTGTTTCACAGTCGATCTGTGTGAATTCAGGCTGACGATCAGCTCTTAAGTCTTCATCTCTGAAACATTTGGTGATTTGGTAGTAGCGATCAAAGCCTGCCACCATTAATAATTGTTTAAATAACTGTGGCGACTGAGGCAAGGCAAAAAACTGACCATCATGAACTCTTGAAGGCACCAAGTAGTCCCTAGCTCCCTCAGGAGTGCTCTTGGTCAACATCGGTGTTTCGATATCAATAAAGCCCGCTTGGTCTAAATACTTTCTTGTTTCAATCGAAACGTTATAACGAAGGCGTAAATTCTTTTGCATTTGCGGACGACGCAAATCCAAGACACGATGTGTCAAGCGAGTTGTCTCAGATAAATTGTCGTCTTCCAACTGGAAAGGTGGCGTCACAGAGGCATTCAAAATATTCAATTCATGGCAGAGCAATTCAACTTTACCGCTGACCAAATCATTATTTTCTGTACCAGCTGGACGTGCGCGCACCAAACCTTTGATTTGCACACAATACTCATTACGCACTTGCTCAGCAATCGAGAACATCTCTTGGCGATCAGGATCACAAACAACCTGAACAAAGCCATCTCTATCTCTTAAATCGATAAAAATAACACCACCATGATCGCGGCGACGATTCACCCAACCCGCTAAGGTTACTTCTTGTCCGATTAATGATTCTGTGACTTGGCCACATTGATGACTGCGCATTGACATAAAACTTCCTACTTGACTGATGTGACTGAATGATTAAGAGGGGCGACCGAGCCCATTGAAACAATGTGCTTCAAGGCTTCTTCGACACTCATATCCAACTCGATGACGTCCGCACGAGGAACAATCATGAAAAACCCAGATGTTGGGTTGGGGGTTGTTGGCAAAAACACATTTACGTGCTCACCGCTTAATTTGCGCGCAACTTCCTCGGCCGGATTACCTGTAACAAATGCAATCGTCCAAGATCCATTTCTTGGATAAGGAATTAAAACTGCTTTTCTAAAGGCATTCCCTTTACTTGAGAATAGCGTGCCAGAAACTTGTTTAACACTGGAGTAAATTGATTTGACAATTGGAATACGAACAATGATTTGATCCCACCAACGTATCCACCATTGACCAGCAAAATTAGCAGCGATAATGCCAGTTGCCAAAATCACGGCAATCACAATCAAAATTCCGACACCCGGTAAGTTTCTGAATGATTGCAGAGCAGGTGTTAAGTCGACTGGCAAAACTGCCATTAATGCAAAAATCACCGAACCGAAGACGCCGTCTAAAACTGATAGGCCCCAAGTCATCACCCAAATGGTGACCGCCAATGGAGTCCAAACTAAGATGCCGGCAATAAAATATTTTTTCATGGAGCTTTAAATTATAGGGCTTAGCTAAGCCAACTGAGCGTAAATAAGGTTCCACCTAAAAGCCCACCCATGAAAAGAATGCTTCCCCAAATCAGTTTTTTTGTCTTTTGCTGTTCCAGTATTAATTTCAACATCAACTCTTGATCGGGGGTATTTCTTGTCTTTTGATTAGCTTCTAACCATTTAACAAGCAATCTTGGGATAGTGGGCACTAACTTAGCCCACTGTGGAGCCTCTGATTTCAGGCGATCAATGAAGCCTCTGATGCCGATTTGTTGATCAACCCATCGCTCTAACACTGGTTTTGCCGTTTTCCATAAATCCATGTCAGGGTCTAATTGGCGACCTAAGCCTTCAACATTCAGGAGTGTTTTTTGCAACAAGGTCAATTGCGGCTGAATTTCCACGTTAAAACGTCGAGAAGCTTGGAATAGCCTCATCAGCACGATGCCCAAAGAAATCTCTTTTAAAGGGCGATCAAAATATGGCTCACAAACAGCGCGCACTGCGCCTTCTAGTTCTTCTACTCGAGTATCTGCAGGAACCCAACCAGACTCGATGTGCAGTTCAGCAACACGTCTGTAGTTGCGATTAAAGAATGCTAAAAAATTATGCGCCAAATAATTTTTATCTGTTTCTGAAAGTGCGCCAACAATACCAAAATCCAAAGCGATATAACGACCAAAAGTTTCAGGCGCCACACTCACAAAAATATTGCCAGGGTGCATGTCTGCATGGAAGAACCCATCATGAAAAACTTGGGTAAAAAATATCTCAACACCATCAGAGGCTAATTTTTTAAAATCAATCCCTGCTGCGCGTAAATCTTCGAGGCGAGAAATTGGGATGCCGTGCATTCTCTCCATCACCATCACATTGATGCCACACAGATCCCAATACATTTCAGGGATGATCAGCTTTTTAGAACCTTCAAAATTTCTGCGCAGTTGGTTAGCGTTTGATGCTTCGCGCGTTAAATCTAATTCATCGTGCAAGTAAGTATCAAATTCATCCACGTTCTCTCTTGGCTTTAAACGCTTACCATCTCGCCACAGCTTTTCAACCAAAGAAGCCAACACCCTCAAAAGGGCCAAATCACTTTCAATGATCGATAAAATTCCAGGGCGCAAAACTTTGATAGCCACTTCTTTACCCTGCCACTCAGGATACTTTTCTGTACCCTTCAGTACGGCAAAGTGGACTTGCGCCACAGAAGCACTGGCCACTGGTTTTTCATCAAAAGAAACAAAGACCTCGGATATTTTTTTACCCAAAGATAATTCAATCAGCTCAATTGACTTTTCCTGGGAAAATGGTGGCACTTGATCTTGTAGTTTCGCTAATTCATCAGCCACATCTAGAGGCAAGAGATCTCTGCGAGTTGATAAGACTTGGCCAAACTTTACAAATATAGGGCCCAAAGCTTCTAAAGCTAAACGCAGACTTTCTCCACGGGTATAGCCGGTTGGAGTCGTCCAAGAAATGCCGGTCAAAATAACTTTAACCAAGCCTGGCTTTAAGCTATCTCTGACTATTCTTAAAAGACCAAAACGCCAAATCGTGTA
>JAGVCB010000112.1 GCA_020059445.1 Polynucleobacter sp.
GTCTAAAAAGGATGAAAAAAGAAGAATTAACGCCTTGGGTGAGCGCTGAGTTACTCAATTCAAATGAAGCTATACAGAATTACCTAGAGGCCTGTCTTGAAGATCGTGACCCAGTCCTCATTAGTCATGCAATGAACGTGATAGCCAGTGCAAGAGAAAAAATGATGTTTAAGACGCAGCTTTCTCAGAAGCTTCTTGATAGAGCATCAAAGGTTTGCCGTCGCCATTGATGGTGTTTTCGTCAATGACCACGCGTTGCACGTTTTCTAGGCTTGGTAGGTCATACATCACATCCATCAAAGCATGTTCGATGATCGATCTCAAACCACGGGCACCGGTTTTACGAGCAATCGCTTTTTTAGCAATCGCACTCAATGCATTAGGACGAATCTCCAGTTCAACACCCTCCATGTCCAACAAGGCTTGGTATTGCTTTACCAAAGCGTTATTAGGTTCTGTGAGGATTTGAACCAAGGCAGCTTCATCCAATTGAGCCAAAGTGGCTACCACTGGTAAACGACCGATTAATTCTGGGATCAAACCAAATTTGATCAAGTCTTCTGTTTGAACTTCTTTGAGCAGTTCAGAAATCGAGCGATCATCTTTACCGCGCACTTGCGCACCAAAGCCAATGCCGGCTGTTACGGTGCGCTGCTGAATGACTTTTTCTAAACCATCAAAAGCGCCACCACAGATGAATAAAATATTGGTGGTATCAACTTGCAAGAAGTCTTGGTTCGGATGTTTGCGACCGCCCTGAGGTGGCACAGAAGCCATCGTGCCTTCGACCAACTTCAAGAGAGCTTGTTGAACGCCCTCACCTGATACGTCACGAGTGATCGAAGGGTTGTCTGATTTACGTGAGATCTTATCGATCTCGTCGATGTAAACAATGCCCTTTTGTGCTTTTTCAACGTTGTAGTCACAAGCTTGCAAAAGCTTTTGAATGATGTTCTCAACGTCTTCCCCCACATAACCAGCTTCAGTCAAAGTGGTGGCATCAGCAATCACAAACGGCACATCCAATAATCTTGCCAAAGTTTGAGCCAATAATGTTTTGCCTGATCCAGTCGGACCAATCAACAAGATATTGCTCTTGGCCAACTCAACACCGTTGTGAACAGTCTTTTTGTTTTTAGCAGCACCAGTGGTTTCAATGTGCTTGAGGCGCTTGTAGTGGTTGTAAACCGCTACCGCTAGTTGTTTCTTCGCATGATCTTGACCAATCACATACTGATCAAGACTTGCGCGGATTTCATGAGGAGTTGGCAAACCTTCGCGAAGATCTGCTTCTGGTAATTGGCTGATTTCTTCAGTGATGATGTCGGTGCATAAATCAATGCACTCATCACAAATAAATACTGATGGGCCAGCAATCAGTTTCTTAACTTCGTGCTGACTCTTGCCGCAGAATGAGCAATAAAGAGGCTTCTCAGTTGAAGTTGTTGTATCGCTCATGTATGGATGTCTGTGTAAATATCTTTAAAGAACAGTTGATCAGCGCTTTTCGATCACTTGATCGATCAAGCCATATTCTTTGGCCTGCTCTGCTGACATGAAGTTATCACGATCAGTATCTTTAGCGATCGTTTCAATCGTTTGACCAGTGCGATCAGACAATACTTTGTTCAAACGTTCACGCAAGTAAAGAATCTCGCGCGCTTGAATTTCAATGTCTGAAGCTTGACCACGTGCGCCACCCAAAGGTTGATGAATCATCACACGTGAATTAGGCAATGAGAAACGCTTGCCTTTGGTACCAGCTGCCAACAAGAATGCGCCCATGCTGGCTGCCATACCCATACACAATGTGCTGACATCAGGCTTGATGAACTGCATCGTGTCATAAATAGCCAAACCAGCTGAAACAGATCCACCTGGAGAGTTGATGTACAAAGAAATGTCTTTCTCTGGGTTTTCGCTTTCCAAGAAAAGCAATTGAGCAACGACCAAATTGGCTGTTTGGTCATTGACTTCACCCACCAAGAACACCACACGCTCTTTCAATAAGCGTGAATAAATGTCATAAGCACGCTCACCGCGACCAGATGTTTCGACGACCATTGGAACCATGCCCAAGGCTTGTGTATCTAGTGCGCTATTTTGTGTGTGGTTCATATTCTTTTTGTCTCCAGGGTATCCATCAACAGCAATACAAAAAATTACATCTTGCTGAGTTCTTCAAAGCTTACTGCTTTTTCTGATACTTTGGCTAGACCTGTTACATAAGCCACCACATTGTTCTCTAAAACAAGGGCTTCAACATCGGCCAAACGCTTAGGATCGCTGTAATACCAACGCATCACTTCTTTTGGATCTTCGTAGCTGGCTGATTGCTCTTCGATTTCAGCTTTGATTTGCTCTGGCTTTGCTTCTAGTGATTGTTGTTTGACCAATTCATTCAAGATCAAACCAAGCTTCACACGCTGTTCAGCTTGGGAAGTGAATAGTTCTGCAGGAATCGGAGCATCTTTAGCATTAGGTACACCACGAGCTGCCAAGTCTTGACGGGCATTGGCAATCAAACGCTCTTGCTCTTGTGCTACCAAACCTTTAGGCACTTCCATTTCACAGGCTTTTGTCAAAGATTCCATCACTTGGCCTTTTAACAATGTCTGTGTGCGACGTGTGACTTCACGTGTCAAGTTTGTACGAATTTCTTCGCGCATTTTGGCAACGCCTTCAGCCACGCCCAAAGCTTTTGCAAGCTCATCATTCACTTCTGGCAAATGTGGCCATTCCACTTTTTTCATTGTGATGGTGAAGTCAGCTGTTTTACCAGCCACGTCTTTACCGTGATAGTCCGCTGGGAAAGCCAATGGGAAAGTCTTTTCTTCGCCAGCCTTTAAACCCAAAGCCGCTGCTTCGAATTCTGGCAACATGCGGCCTTCGCCCAATACAAATGCAAAGTTCTCAGCTTTACCGCCAGAGAACTCAACACCTTCAATCTTGCCCACGAAATCAACTGTGACTTGGTCACCAGTTTGAGCTGCTGTGTTGGCACCGCCATCACCGTGCTCGCCCGCTTCACCACGCACGTGGTAGTGAACGCGCTGCTTGCGCAAGATTTCTAAAGTTTTATCGATTTCACCATCGTTCACATCTGTTGTGTGACGTGTGATTTCTACTTTTGATAGATCACCAATCTTCACTTCTGGGAATACTTCAAATTTAGCGTCGTACACGATTGGATCAGCAGTCATGTCGCTCTTAGGCTCAAGACTTGGCTGACCAGCAATCTTCAAACCTTCTTTTTTGCTGATATCAAAGAATAATTTAGAGGCATGGTCAAACTGAACTTCGAAGTCCACTTGCATCCCATATTGGGCTTCAACCATTTTCATGGGAACCTTGCCAGGACGGAAGCCTGCCATCTTTACTGTTTTTGACAGTTTTTGCAAGCGCGCAGCGCGTGCTTTTTCAGTATCAGCTTTTGGAAAGCTTAAAGTAATTTTACGGTCTAAATTGCCGAGGTTTTCAATCGTTACAGACATGCTGGTATCCCGTTTAAGCTAATAAAATTAGGGGCTTAGAGATCAACCGCTCAAGGGTTTTCCCGCCACCACTAGTGAAACATTACAAAAGCTCACTATTCTACATGATGGTCGGGTGAATAGGACGTCTTATGATTCAGTGGTTTGTGGGGTTTAAGGGACTTTTAGCGCTTATCTCCATGAGGCGGATTGGCATTCAGGGTCAACCTAGCTAAACTACCGAACTCATTGATTTAGCAAACAGAAAGAACAGCAAGATGAAGATGATTCAAGAATTCCGCGCCTTTGCGGTCCGTGGCAATGTGATTGATTTGGCCGTGGGTGTGATCATTGGTGGCGCTTTTGGCAAAATCGTTGATTCCGTCGTGGGCGATGTGATCATGCCTTTGGTGGCATGGTTGATTGGTGGTAAGTTAGATTTCTCGAATTTATTCATTGTTTTAGGCAAAGTTCCTGAAAACGTCCCAATGACCTTGGATGCCCTTAAAAAGGCTGGTGTGCCATTGTTTGCCTTCGGTAACTTTTTGACAATCACCCTGAATTTCGTGATTTTGGCCTTCATCATTTTCCAAATGGTCAAAATCATTAATCGCATTAAACTTCAGGACGAAACAGATGCACCTCCACCTCCAGTACCTGAAGATATTCAGTTACTGAGAGAAATCAGAGACAGTTTGAAAAAATAAGGATAGAAGATGATCACCACTCCATCAGGTTTGCAGTACGAAGACACCGTTGTAGGATCTGGCGCAGAAGCCACGAAAGGTCAATACGTGTCAGTTCATTACACAGGTTGGTTGTATGAAAACGGCCAAGCAGGTTCAAAGTTTGATTCAAGCAAAGATCGCAATGATCCTTTTGAGTTCCCTTTGGGCGGCGGCATGGTCATCCGTGGTTGGGATGAAGGCGTTCAAGGCATGAAAGTTGGCGGCACACGTCGCTTGGTGATCCCTTCTGATTTGGGTTATGGCGCATCAGGTGCTGGTGGCGTGATTCCACCAAATGCAACTTTGTTATTTGAAGTGGAATTATTGGCTGTTTAAGAAATAATTTCTGATGCAATAAAAAAGCTTCGATCAGTCGAGGCTTTTTTATTGCTGTTGTTCTTCTGTTTCTTCTGTTTTTTCTTTGCTTTTTCTTCAGGCAGTGTTTAATTTTTAAAGATCAATGCAACTGCTTGTACAGCAATGCCTTCACCCCTGCCAAGATGACCGAGCTTTTCATTGGTCTTGGCTTTGACATTGATATGATCTGGAGTGACGCCTAAATCATTAGCGATGTTCTTCACCATCTCAGGTATGTGTGGCGCCATCTTGGGTGACTGACAAATAATGGTGGCATCAACATTGCCGACTGAATAACCTGCTGCCTGAAGCAATGACATGGTGGCGCGAAGCAAGACACGACTGTCTGCACCTTTGTATCTGTCATCCGTATCTGGGAAGTGACGTCCAATATCACCAAGCGCTGCTGCTCCTAATAAAGCATCAGTGATGGCATGCAGTAAAGCATCTGCATCAGAATGGCCCAAGAGACCTTTGTCATGAGGGATTTTTACGCCCCCTAAAATCAAATCACGGCCAGCTACCAAAGCGTGAACGTCGTAACCTTGTCCGATTCGAAATGCGCTACTTGTCATTACTTGTCTTTCTTTTCAGAGTGATGAGTCAAGATTTGATCCATCAATGTCCAGTCTTGTGGGTATGTTACTTTGATATTACGCCATTCTCCTGGCACCAAGAGTGGTTCACAACCAGCACGCTCCATGGCACTGGCTTCATCTGTGACTTCAAACTTGTTCTTAATGGTCGTATCCAATGCTTCGGTCAAAGCCATCAAGCGGAACATTTGAGGTGTTTGGGCCAACCACAAACCATCTCTTGGCAAGGTTTTACCGATACATTGCGGATTTTGTGAAGAAATGAGTTTTAAGGTGTCCGCCATCGGCATGGCCAAAATGCCACCACTGACATAGACGTGCTCAGTGACTGCTTTGATCAGGCGTCTCGCAGCTTCAATGGTTAAACCTGGTCTGGCTGCATCGTGCACCAAGATCCAGGCATCTTGATCAACACCAGACTTCGCCATGGCTTTGAGAGTATTAACGACCGTATCAGCCCTGGTGGCGCCACCCGTTATGCTCAGCTTAAAGCGAGAGTCCTTTGGCCAAGAGGCATTTGGTGACTCTTGGGGCAATTCTTTACTATCCTCTGAAACACCGACCCAAACAGAGGCAATCTCAGGCATGGATAAGAAGGTATTGATGGCGTGAAGCGCCATCGGCTGACCTGCCAAAGACTCAAATTGTTTGGGTTGCTTCAAACCCATGCGACTCCCAGTGCCGGCACAAGGAATCAGAACATGCAGGTTTGGCATCGTTTTTGGAGGGGTTTGAGCTAAGTTCATGCCTCAATTCTATAATGTCTAGCTTATGCAGAAGTTATCGGCTGAAATATTGGCCAAAACTAGTTCGGTGACATGGTCACCCCCCCTACCCGGACCAAGGGATGGGCAGCGCTTTACCTTGAGCGGCTTAAATGGTTCTTCTGATGCTGCGGTGATTGCTCAACAGGCCTTAACT
>JAGVCB010000113.1 GCA_020059445.1 Polynucleobacter sp.
CTCAACTAGATCAAAATTGATCCGAAGTAACCACTTACTTAGCAAGCTCTTATTGAGTTTGCTACTTGCGTAAAAAAGCTATTAAGCTTTCTTAGCGCGCTTCGCACCATACTTGGAGCGAGATTGCTTACGGTCTTTAACGCCTTGTAAGTCAAGTGAACCACGCACGATGTGATAACGCACACCTGGCAAGTCTTTCACACGACCACCGCGGATCAGAACCACTGAGTGTTCCTGCAAATTGTGGCCTTCACCACCAATGTAGGAAATCACTTCAAATCCATTAGTCAAGCGTACCTTGGCTACTTTACGCAAAGCCGAGTTAGGCTTCTTTGGAGTAGTTGTATATACGCGAGTACATACGCCACGGCGTTGAGGGCAGTTCTCAAGCGCAGGGCTCTTACTTTTTACGATCTCAGAAGTACGCGGACTTCTAAGTAATTGATTAATTGTTGGCATAGCTTACTTTCAAAGCAGAAAATTCTGCGGTTTGCGAAGAACTCGACATTCTAGACCGGTCAGCTCCTGCCGTCAAGACGGCAAAAGCTGACTTTTTAGGTCTATTTTGTCCTTTTTGGCCTTATTCAGCCTCTCCTGTAGGTTCTAAATCCACGATTTCTTCAGATTTAGCTTCCTCAGCAGCGATCATTTCTGCACGTTCACGGTCCAACTGTTCGCGTACTTTACGTGCGCGACGGTAGGCCAAACCGGTACCGGCAGGGATGAGACGACCAATAATGACGTTTTCTTTGAGACCACGAAGCGTGTCAACTTTGCCCATGATGGCGGCTTCAGTAAGAACTCTGGTTGTTTCCTGGAAAGAAGCAGCAGAAATGAAGCTATCTGTAGACAGTGACGCTTTTGTAATACCCAATAGAACGTTGTCATACATTGCAGGACGCTTACCTTCCGCAATCATGCGGTCGTTTTCATCCAACATGTCTGATCTTTCAACTTGTTCACCAGTGATGAATTTCGTATCGGCTGCATCCGTGATTTGAACGCGACGTAACATTTGACGAACAATCACTTCAATGTGCTTGTCGTTAATCTTCACGCCTTGCAAACGATAAACGTCTTGAACTTCATCAACGATGTAGGTTGCCAACTCTTCGATACCCTTCAAGCGAAGAATATCGTGCGGATCAGCAGGACCCTCAACAATCATTTCACCTTTGTTCACAACTTGACCATCGTGAACCAAGATTTGTTTTTCTTTCGGGATCAAGAACTCATGAGATTCGCCGTCCATGTCAGTGATGACCAAACGTTGCTTACCTTTTGTTTCTTTACCGAAGGAAACAGTACCTGTTACTTTCGCCAAAATCGCTGCGTCTTTTGGTGAGCGAGCTTCGAATAGTTCTGCCACACGTGGCAAACCACCCGTGATGTCTCGAGTCTTTTGCGCTTCGATTGGAATACGCGCCAACACTTCACCAACGTGCACTGTTTGACCATCTTTAACAGTGATCAAGGCGCCCACTTGCAAACCAATGGTTACTGGATGATCTGTGCCAGAGATAAGAACCTCTGCACCGGCAGCATCATACAAACGGATCATTGGGCGAACACCCTTTGATGCCGCACTGCGACGCTTACCATCAATAACAACCAAAGTAGACAAGCCAGTTACTTCGTCAACCTGCTTAGCAACTGTTACACCTTCTTCAACGTTTTCAAAGCGAACAACGCCTGAGTACTCAGTAATGATTGGACGAGTCAACGGATCCCATGTTGCCAAAGTTGCGCCAGCCTTAATGGTCGCGCCTTCTTTGAGGGTCAATGTTGCACCGTATGGAACTTTGTGACGCTCGCGCTCACGACTGTTGTCATCAGTGATCAATGCTTCGCCTGAGCGAGAAATAACGATCTGCTCACCTTTAGCATTTGTTACAAAACGCATCGTTGGTGTGAAGCGCAAGATACCGTTTGATTTTGCTTCAACGTTATTTGCAACTGCAGCACGTGACGCAGCACCACCGATGTGGAACGTACGCATTGTTAACTGTGTGCCTGGCTCACCAATTGATTGAGCAGCGATCACACCAACTGCCTCACCAGAGTTAACCATCGTGCCACGACCTAAGTCACGGCCATAACATTTAGCACATAGACCAAAGCGAGTTGCGCATGACAATGGTGTGCGAACCTTAACTTCATCGATGCCCAATGAGTCAATTAACTCAACGTCATCTTCTGTCAACATGGTGCCGTCAACGATGATAGTTTCTTGTGTGTCTGGATTAACAACGTCGCCAATACATACACGACCCAAGATACGATCACTCAATGGCTCGATAACCTCACCACCCTCAACCAAGGCTTTCATAGAAACGCCGTTCGTTGTACCGCAGTCATCATCAAGCACGACCAAGTCTTGAGTCACGTCTACCAAACGACGTGTCAAGTAACCTGAGTTAGCCGTCTTCAAAGCAGTGTCAGCCAAACCTTTACGTGCACCGTGCGTTGAGATGAAGTACTGAAGAACGTTCAAGCCTTCACGGAAGTTAGCTGTAATTGGTGTTTCAATGATTGAGCCATCTGGCTTAGCCATCAAACCACGCATACCTGCCAACTGACGAATCTGAGCAGCAGAACCACGCGCGCCAGAGTCAGCCATCATGTAAATAGCGTTGAAAGATTCTTGCTTAACTGTTTTACCGTGACGATCAACCACGTTTTCTTGTGACAACTGCTCCATCATGGCCTTACCGACCTGATCACCAGCAGCACCCCAAATATCAACCACGTTGTTGTAACGCTCTTGGTTAGTTACCAAGCCTGACATAAATTGCTTGTCATACTCTTTAACTTTGCCAGCCGCTTCAGAAATGATTGTTTCTTTCTGAGCCGGAATCAACATGTCGTCAATCGCAATTGAGATACCAGCACGTGTTGCCAAACGGAAACCAGACTGCAATAGTTTGTCAGCAAAAATAACTGTCTCTCTCAAGCCGCAACGACGGAATGACAAGTTGATCAAGCGAGAAATTTCTTTCTTCTTCAGCGCTTTATTGATGCTGTCGAATGACATGCCTTTAGGCAAAATCTCTGACAACATAGCACGGCCAACTGTTGTGTGACGCAATGTCACTTTCTTAGCAAAGCGTGCATCGCCTTCAGCTTCTTTATCAACCAAATCATATTCAGTGATACGAACAGCAATGCGTGTTGCCAACTCAACTTGCTTGTTTTCGTATGCACGAATAACTTCGCTGATATCGGCAAATGTCATACCTTCACCCTTGGCATTGATAGCCTCGCGTGTTGTGTAGTACAAGCCCAAAACGATATCTTGAGATGGAACAATTGAAGGCTCACCGTTTGCCGGGAACAAGATGTTGTTTGAAGCAAGCATCAATGTGCGCGCTTCCATCTGTGCCTCTAAAGACAACGGTACGTGAACTGCCATTTGGTCACCGTCGAAGTCGGCGTTGAATGCCGCGCAAACGAGTGGATGTAACTGAATAGCTTTACCTTCGATCAACATTGGCTCAAACGCTTGAATACCTAAGCGGTGCAATGTTGGCGCACGGTTCAACATCACTGGATGCTCACGAATCACTTCTTCTAAGATGTCCCAAACGATTGGCGTCTGGTTTTCTACTTCTTTCTTAGCAGCTTTGATTGTTGTAGCAATACCCAATGTTTCAAGCTTGTTGAAAATGAATGGCTTGAATAGTTCAAGGGCCATCAATTTTGGCAAGCCGCACTGATGTAATTTCAATGTTGGACCAACCACGATCACTGAACGGCCAGAGTAGTCAACACGCTTACCTAACAAGTTTTGACGGAAACGGCCGCCCTTACCTTTGATCATCTCTGCCAAAGACTTTAATGGACGCTTATTCGCACCAGTCATTGCTTTACCGCGACGACCGTTATCCAATAATGAGTCAACTGCCTCTTGTAGCATGCGCTTTTCGTTACGCACGATGATTTCTGGAGCGCGCAACTCTAACAAACGCTTCAAGCGGTTGTTACGGTTAATCACGCGACGATACAAGTCGTTCAAATCTGAAGTTGCAAAACGACCGCCATCCAATGGCACCAATGGGCGCAATTCTGGTGGCAATACTGGCAATACTTCCAAGATCATCCAGTCAGGCTTAATGCCAGAGCGCTGGAATGCCTCAAGAACTTTTAGACGCTTAGCAAACTTCTTAATTTTTGCTTCGCTTCCAGTTGCCTTCAAATCAGCCCGCAATACTTCAACCTCACGATCGATGTCGATAGAGCGAAGTAGCTCACGAACGCCTTCAGCACCCATGATGGCTGTGAACGCACCGTCACCAAATTCTTCTAGCTTTGCATAGTACTCATCTTCAGACATGATCTGACCGCGACGCATTGCGCCTTCAGGCGTTAAACCTGGGTCTACGATCACATATGCTTCAAAGTAAAGCACACGCTCGATATCACGCAAAGTCATATCCAGAACCATGCCCAAACGAGATGGCAATGATTTCAAGAACCAGATGTGCGCAACAGGAGCTGCCAATTCAATATGACCCATGCGCTCACGACGCACTTTGGCCAACGTCACTTCAACGCCGCACTTCTCGCAAATCACACCGCGATACTTTAAGCGCTTGTACTTACCGCATAAGCACTCGTAATCTTTGATTGGGCCAAAAATTTTGGCACAGAAAAGACCATCGCGCTCAGGCTTAAACGTACGGTAGTTAATTGTTTCTGGTTTACGAACTTCACCAAAAGACCAAGAACGGATCTTTTCTGGTGAAGCCAAACCAATCTTAATGGCGTCAAACTGCTCTTCGCCATGCGTCTGCTTAAATAGATCTAGCAATGCTTTCATATTAGCTGCGCTCCATGTCGATATCGATACCTAACGAGCGGATTTCTTTTACCAGCACGTTAAAGGACTCAGGCATGCCAGCATCAATGCTGTGCTCACCCTTGACGATGTTTTCGTAAACTTTGGTTCTGCCGTTAACGTCATCTGACTTAACTGTGAGCATTTCCTGCAACACATAAGATGCGCCATAAGCTTCCAAAGCCCAAACTTCCATCTCACCGAAACGCTGACCACCGAATTGAGCTTTACCGCCCAATGGCTGCTGCGTTACTAATGAGTAAGGGCCAGTAGAACGAGCGTGCATCTTGTCATCCACCAAGTGGTGAAGTTTCAAGACGTGCATCACACCAACTGTTACAGATCTCTCAAACGCTTCACCAGTTCTTCCGTCAAACAAAGTGATTTGTTGACGTGAAGGTGTCATTGATAGATTCTTCGCAACTTCTTCTGGGTATGCCATTTCTAACATCTTGGCAATTTCACCCTCTGTTGCACCATCAAAGACTGGCGTTGCGAATGGAGCACCATCTCTCAAGTTGTTTGCCAACTCAAGAATTTGCTCATCTGTAAAGCTGTCCAAATCTTCTACGCGACCAGTTTCGTTGTATAGCTGCTTCAAGAACTTGCGCAATTGCTCTGCTTTGGCTTGAGCTTTTAGCATTTCTTGAATACGCTTACCAATACCCAGCGCAGCCCAACCTAAGTGAACTTCTAGAATCTGTCCAACGTTCATACGTGATGGAACACCCAATGGGTTCAAGACGATATCAACTGGTGAGCCATCAGCCATGTAAGGCATGTCTTCTACTGGTGTGATCTTTGAAACCACACCCTTGTTACCGTGACGACCAGCCATCTTGTCACCAGGCTGCAAGCGACGCTTAACCGCCAAGTAAACCTTGACCATCTTGATAACGCCTGGAGCCAACTCATCACCTTGAGTCAACTTCTTACGCTTCTCTTCAAAGTCTTGGTCAAACTGTGTGCGCTTAGCTTCAATAGCTTCTTTGATAGCCTCTAACTGAGCCGCAACATCTTCATCGGCAGGGCGAATATCAAACCAGTGATATTTCTCAAGATCGGCTAAATAATCTTTAGCAATCTTTGTGCCTTTTGCCAACTTCTTAGGTCCGCCATTAGCTACTTTGTTCAACAATAGTTTTTCTAAACGACTGAATGCATCACCTTCAACAATGCGCAACTGATCGTTCAAGTCCAAGCGATAACGCTTAAGCTCTTCGTCAATAATTGCTTGCGCACGTGCATCACGCTCAATACCTTCACGTGTAA
>JAGVCB010000037.1 GCA_020059445.1 Polynucleobacter sp.
AAAAATGTTTTAACCTTGGCTACCAGCCAAGACCACAAGCGTTTACTCGATGCTGATCAAGGCCCTAATACCGGTGGCATGGGTGCTTACTCGCCAGCACCAGTGGTCACACCAGAAATACACGCCCGCGCTTTAAGAGAAATCATCATGCCAACCGTGAAAGGCATGGCCGCTGATGGCATTCCATTCACAGGCTTTTTATACGCCGGCTTGATGATCGATAGCAAAGGACAAGTCAAAACCTTGGAATTTAATTGCCGCATGGGCGATCCTGAAACACAACCGATCATGGCTCGCCTCAAGAGTGACTTCTTGCTTGCTTTAGATGCTGCGGTAGACGGTAAGCTTGATCAAGTGGAATTGGAATGGGATACCCGAATCGCCTTAGGTGTGGTGATGGCTGCACACAACTATCCAGAGACTCCGCGCAAAGGTGATGTGATCACAGGTATTCCAGCAGACGATGTGGATCATGTGACTTTCCATGCTGGCACCATCATGGACAATGGCGTGCTCAAAACATCTGGTGGACGAGTGTTGTGCGTGGTTGGTTTAGATCACACCACCAAAGGTGCGCAACAAAAAGCTTATGCCCACCTAGATCAGATTCAATTTGATGGCGCGCAGTTCCGTCGCGACATTGGTTATCGCGCCCTTTAATCAGAACAATTTTCTTATGTCAAATACAAGCATCAACGTCGAACAAATTCGTCAATACTTTTTAGGTTTACAAGAGCGCATCACTGCGGGTATGAGTGCGGTCGATGGCAAAACTTTTGCCACAGACTCTTGGACAAAACCAGCCGATGCCAAACTCAAGGGTGATGGTCGCTCCATGATTCTTGAAGAAGGCAATATTTTGGAACGTGGCGGCGTTGGTTTCTCTCACGTGCGTGGTGACTCAATGCCACCTTCAGCCACCGCTCACCGACCAGAACTCGCTGGTAGAGCTTTTGAAGCGATGGGTGTGTCACTGGTATTTCATCCACGCAATCCTCACATCCCAACGGTGCATCTCAATGTTCGCTGCTTCATTGCTCAAGCAGAAGGCAAAGATCCTGTCTGGTGGTTTGGTGGCGGCATGGACTTAACGCCTTACTATGGCGATGAAGCTGATTGCAAACATTTTCATCAGACTTGTAAAAATGCTTTAGATACATACAACACAGAGTTACACCCACGTTTTAAAAAGTGGTGCGATGAATACTTCTACTTAAAACACCGCGATGAACCACGCGGTATTGGTGGTGTTTTTTATGATGATTTTAGTGAATTAGGCTTTGATCAAAGTTTCGCCATGACTCGTTCAGTCGGTGATGCTTTCTTAGAGGCCTACTTGCCAATCGTGAAGAAACATCAACACGACCCATACACAGAAAGCCAAAGAGAGTTCCAAGCTTTCCGTCGCGGTCGCTACGTTGAATTTAATTTGGTCTTTGATAGAGGTACCTTGTTTGGCCTTCAATCTGGTGGGCGCACCGAATCTATCTTGATGTCCATGCCACCGATTGTGCGATGGGGCTATGACTGGAAACCAGCCGCGAACAGCCCAGAGGCTTTGCTCTACACCAACTTCTTAAAACCGATTGATTGGATCGCTCGCTAATGAGTAAGGCGGACAATATGGACAGCAAGAAACGTCTATCGGTTGGAATCCTAGGTGGCACATTTGATCCACCTCACTGGGGTCACCTGCGCCTGGCTGAGCATTTTTCAAGAGTGCTGCAACTTGATCACATCATTTGGATGCCTGCAGGCCAACCATGGCAAAAAAGCAATGACATCACATCAGCCAAACATCGTTTGGCCATGAGTGAATATGCGATTGAAACCTTGCATGATTTATTTGTGGATCACCACATTTACACAAAAATTGATATCAGCACACTCGAGATGGCCAGAGAAGGTCCGAGTTACGCGATTGATACTGCCAAGGAATTACGCGCTCTTTATGGTGAGCAAACATCGATCACCTGGATCATGGGCGCTGATAGCTGGGAAAACATCAAAACTTGGCATCAGTGGCCTGAATTACCCAATTATGTTCACATCGCGGTTGCGAGCCGTCCCCAGGCAAGCAATGAGGCAAATCAGAGCCCGATTGGCAGCGTTTTCTCAGATAAACAGACACAAGACCCTCAGTTGTTACAATTGAGCCCACAGGGACATGTTTTGTTTGATCAAAGCCTGCAGATTAATCTTGCCTCCCATGAACTCCGTGATGGGTTTTATAACCACGCATCATGGGATGAACTGGCAGATGCAATACCACCCTTGGTACTCGAGTACATCGAAGCCAAAGGTCTTTATAGAAATAAATAATGGATATTCCAAAACTACAACGCGTGATCATTGATGCTCTTGAAGATGTTAAAGCCGAAGACATTCGGGTTTTTGACACAACCAAGATCAGCGACTTATTTGATCGCGTGATCATTGCAACCGGTAATAGCAACCGCCAAACAAAATCTTTAGCGATGTCCGTCAAGGAATCAGTCAAAGAAAAAGGTGGCGATGTCATTTCTGTTGAAGGTATGGAAACCGGTGAATGGGTCTTGGTAGATTGCGGCGACATCATCGTTCACATCTTGCAACCCATGTTGCGTTCTTACTATCAGTTAGAAGGTATTTGGGGTGATAAGCCTGTGCGCGTCAAACTTGGCAGCAAAGCCAACAAGTCAAAGCGTTTTGCCAGCGAACCCGAGGATGACGAGGACGATTAAACCTGTGGATTTAAAACTCCTTTTTCAATCATGAAACTTTGGGTCATTGCAGTTGGTCACAAGATGCCTGCTTGGGCTGAAACTGCAACCCAAGATTATCTGAAACGCATGCCAGCAGATTGCGCGATTCAGATCAAAGAACTCAAACCAGACATTAGTCCAGCCAAAGAGGCCGTCAAGATCCGTGAGGCTCTTCCAAAAGGCGTTCACATCATTGCCTTGGATGAGCGCGGCAAAGATCTCTCAACCCAAGATTTAGCGAATCAACTCAGCACTTGGCGCCAAGACGGCAAAGACATTGCTCTTTTGATTGGCGGAGCCGACGGATTGGATGCTGAACTTAAAAAAGAAGCTGCATCCATGATGCGTTTATCCAGCATGACCCTTCCGCATGCCATGGCTCGAGTTCTATTGGTTGAACAACTTTACCGTGCATGGACCATCTTACAAGGCCATCCCTATCATCGGGTTTAAATCAAGACT
>JAGVCB010000167.1 GCA_020059445.1 Polynucleobacter sp.
CATGAAGATGATGTACTGAGCTACTTGAGTCCAGGTCACTGCACGCATCCCGCCCAAAAAAGAGCAGACCAAGATACCTGCTAAACCGAAGAAGACGCCCACCCCAAATTCAACCCCAATGAAGCGGTTCACAATCAAACCAACGCCTTGAATTTGGGCGACCAAATAAACGAATGAACAAATGATGGTGCCACTGACCGCCACAACCCTGACCGATTTGCTACCGCCCTCTTTACCTTGGCTATAGCGAATTGCTAGAAAATCTGGGATGGTGTACGAGCCAAATTTACGAATGTATGGGGCAATGAGCATTGCCACCAAACAAAAGCCACCCGTCCACCCAACAATGAATGCCAGTCCTTTGTAGCCAGAACTGAATAGAATGCCCACCAAACCGATGAAGGTTGCTGCACTCATCCAATCAGCCGCGGTTGCCATACCATTAAAAATAGCTGGGATCTTACGACCGGCCACATAGTAATCACTGATATCAGAGGTACGGCAAATCAGTCCAATACTGGCATAGATGGCAATCGTGACAAATAAGAAAACATAGCCAAGCCAGATGCCTGAACCACTGGCCCGCTCAAGCAACCCTAAAAAATAAACGAACAGCAAAAAGCCCGCTGTGAACAGCAGGTAGAAAAAACCTATCTTTTTTGATTCAGACCGAATCTCCATTAGCAGATTATGACTCAGACCTAAGAAAATAGGCCGGTACTGTTAGGTAACCGGCCTTAATTACTACAAGATGATGCTAGTCAAGGAACCTTAAATCGCGTGCTTGAGTTGCTCCAAAATCGCTGGATTTTCAAGTGTTGATGTGTCTTGAGTGATTTCTTCACCTTTAGCCAAAACACGCAACAAACGACGCATGATCTTGCCTGAACGTGTCTTAGGTAAGTTATCACCAAAACGAATTTCTTTTGGCTTGGCGATTGGACCAATCTCTTTACCCACCCAGTTACGCAAGTCTGTAGCAATCTTCTTCGCTTCGTCGCCTGTTGGGCGCTTGCCCTTAAGAACCACGAAAGCAACAATTGCTTCACCAGTCATGTCATCTGGACGACCAACCACAGCTGCTTCAGCAACCAATGGATTGGCAACCAAGCATGATTCTATTTCCATCGTACCCATGCGGTGACCTGAAACGTTCAGAACGTCATCGATACGACCTGTGATGGTGAAATAAGCAGTTTTTTTGTTACGAATCGCACCGTCACCGGCCAAGTACAAAGTGCCACCCAACTCTTCTGGGAAGTAGCTCTTCTTAAAGCGCTCTGGGTCACCCCAAATGTTACGGATCATTGAAGGCCATGGGCGCTTCACAACCAAAATACCACCTTGGCCATTAGGCATGTCACCACCGGCCTCATCCACAATCGCTGCCATGATTCCTGGTAATGGCAGTGTGCATGAACCCGGAACCAACGGTGTGGCGCCTGGCAATGGCGTGATCATGTGACCACCTGTTTCTGTTTGCCAGAATGTATCCACAATCGGACACTTCTCGCCGCCAACGTTCTTGTGGTACCACATCCATGCTTCAGGATTGATTGGCTCACCTACAGAACCCAAGAGACGCAAACTCTTCAAGTTGTATTTCTTTGGGTGTACTGCAGGATCTGTATCAGAAGCTTTGATCAATGAACGAATCGCTGTTGGCGCTGTGTAGAAAATAGATACTTTGTGACGCTGAATCATTTCCCAGAAACGACCAGCATTTGGATAAGTAGGAACACCTTCAAAAACAATTTGTGTGCCACCGCATGCCAAAGGACCATAAGCAACATAACTATGTCCTGTGATCCAACCAATGTCAGCCGTACACCAAAACACGTCGCTATCGCGCAAGTCAAAAGTCCACTTCATCGTTAACATGGCCCACAACAAGTAACCACCTGTTGAGTGTTGAACGCCCTTTGGCTTACCTGTTGAACCTGATGTGTAAAGAACGAACAAAGGATGCTCTGCACTCACCCACTCTGGCTCACATACTTTAGGCTGGCCAGCAGAAACATCATGCATCCACTTATCACGACCAGCCTTCATTGGTACATCGCCACCAGTGCGCTTGTAAACAATCATGTGCTTGAGCTTCTCGCAACCACCCATATCCAAAGCCTCATCAGCAATGGTCTTCAATGGCAATGCTTTACCACCGCGCAATTGTTGGTCAGCGGTGATCAAAGCCACGGCGCCCACGTCCACGATACGCTCTTGCAATGATTTGGCTGAGAATCCACCGAACACCACTGAGTGCGTCGCACCGATACGAGCACACGCTTGCATCGCCACAACACCTTCGATTGACATTGACATGTAAATAACAACTCGGTCACCTTTTTTGATGCCTAGTTTTTTCAAGCCGTTAGCAAAGGTTGCTACACGGTCATGCAATTCTTGATAAGTTACCTTTGAAACTTCACCGCCGTCTGCTTCAAAAATGATGGCAGTTTTTTTAGCCATGCCATTTTTGATATTACGGTCGATACAGTTGTATGAAGCGTTCGTTAAACCATCTTCAAACCATTTATAAAATGGCGCTTTAGATTCATCTAAAACTTTGGTGAATGGCTTTTTCCAAAATAAGTTTTCTTTAGCTAAACGTGACCAAGTACCATTGAAATCTCTATCAAAAGCTTTGCACATCGCTTTGTATTGATCCATGCTTGTGATGGCTGCTTGTTTAGCAAATGCTTTTGGTGGGTTAAACACACGATTTTCTACCAACATCTGTTCCATACCGGACATACTTTTCTCCTACTTTCTAGGTAGTGTTTTAGACAAATTTCGAGGTTAGGCTCGCGGACTGACAATTGACTGACAACTTCAATAAAGTTCAGCCCTCATCAGGGTTACCCCTAGGGGCCACATGGATAACAGCCCTGTTTCCCCAAACACTTAAGATAAACATATAAACGATATCTGTAAAGAGCCACTTTCCCTAGGTAAAATAGTTATCTTTCAAACCCTTAATAAAAAATTATGAGCGCAATTCGCCAAGACGACTTTATTCAGAGCATTGCTGATGGTTTTCAGTACATTTCTTATTACCACCCTTTGGACTACATTACAGCCTTAGGTAAAGCCTATGAACGCGAAGAAAGTCCTGCAGCCAAGGATGCAATTGCTCAAATTTTGACTAACAGCCGCATGTGCGCTGAAGGCAAGCGCCCGATGTGTCAAGACACCGGTATCGCAGTGGTATTTTTAAAGGTTGGCATGAACGTTCAATGGGATGCCAAGATGAGCGTGACTGACATGGTCAATGAAGGTGTGCGTCGCGCATACAACCATCCAGACAACAAACTACGCGCCTCTGTTTTATTAGACCCAGCCGGCAAACGTACCAACTCTAAAGACAACACACCAGCCGTGATTCATTATGAAATCGTAGAAGGCGATGGCGTTGAAGTGATTTGCGCAGCCAAAGGTGGTGGTTCAGAAAACAAGAGCAAGATGGTCATGCTGAACCCATCTGACTCGATCGTTGATTGGGTGGTCAAAACTGTCCCGACCATGGGTGCCGGCTGGTGCCCTCCTGGCATCTTGGGTATCGGTATTGGTGGCACACCAGAAAAAGCCATGTTATTGGCTAAAGAGTCTTTGATGGCTCCTGTGGACATACATGAGCTGATTGCCCGTGGTCCAAAAACACGTATTGAAGAATTGCGTTTAGAGATCATGGACAAGGTCAATGCTCTTGGTATTGGCGCACAAGGCTTGGGTGGTTTAACAACCGTGCTTGACGTGAAGATCATGGATTACCCAACGCATGCGGCCTCATTACCAGTGGCGATGATTCCCAACTGCGCAGCCACACGTCACGTGCACTTCCATTTGCATGGTGATGGCCCAGCGGTATTAACGCCTCCATCAATTTCAGAATGGCCTGATGTTGCTTGGACACCGAACACAGAAAAATCAACCCGCGTTAATTTAGACACTCTCACACCAGAAGAAGTGGCTAGCTGGAAACCAGGTCAAACTTTATTGTTAAACGGCAAGATGTTGACAGGTCGCGATGCGGCTCACAAACGCATTGCCGACATGTTGGCTAAAGGTGAAAAGCTTCCAGTCGACTTCAAG
>JAGVCB010000078.1 GCA_020059445.1 Polynucleobacter sp.
AATCCTCATGCAAAGATTTGCCAGCATCTTCTTCCAGATGGGCTCTGGTCAGCTGAACTGTTTTAGCTTCGCCATCTAAAACAATTTGAACCTTGCCACCCTGCACCACAGGAATTTCAAATTGACTGATTTGATAACCCTTAGGTAAATCAGGGTAGAAATAATTCTTACGTGCAAAAATACTCATCGGCGCAATGCGCGCACCAACAGCCAAACCAAAACGAATCGCATGAGCAACGGCCGCTTTATTTAAGACAGGCAAAACGCCTGGCAAGGCCAAATCAACCGCACAGGCTTGTCTGTTTGGCTCGGCACCGAATTCAATCGATGCGCCACTGAATATTTTTGAGTTTGTTCTCAGCTGTGCATGGGTTTCCATGCCAATCACGACTTCCCATTTCATCACGCACCACCTTTCACTGCAAACGGTGACTGCGCTTGATGCCAATTGGTTTCTTGTTGGTAGGCGTGCGCCACTTGCAACAAGGCAGCTTCAGAGAAGTAGTTGCCAATTAACTGCAAACCAACCGGCATACCATGCTCACCAAAACCACACGGCACACTCATGGCTGGCAAACCTGCCAAATTTGGTGAAAGTGTATAAATATCTTCTAAATACATTTGTGTTGGATCTGAAACTTTTTCACCGAGCTTGCCAGCAACGCTCGGCGCAACCGGGCCAGCAATGATGTCGCAGGAATCAAATACATTTTGAAAATCTTGCGCGATGATGCGACGAATTTTCTGTGCCTTTAAGTAATAAGCATCGTAATAGCCGTGAGATAAAACATAGGCGCCGATCATGATCCTGCGCTTCACTTCTGCACCGAAACCTTCAGATCTTGAGCGCTTGTACATGTCTGATAAATCGCCATACTCTGCTGCACGATGACCATAACGAACACCATCAAAACGACTCAAATTACTCGACGCTTCTGCAGGCGCCAATACGTAATACACCGGAATCGACAACTCTGTTTTTGGAAGAGAAACTGACACACACTCGGCGCCCATTTTTTTCAATTGATCAATGGCTGCATCCACAGCAGCTCTGACATCTGCGCTCAAGCCATCGCCAAAATACTCTTTAGGCAATCCAACCCTTAAACCCTTGAGAGGTAAGCCTGCCTCACCAGACCAAGTTTTACCAAGCGCTTTTGTGTAATCTTCTTTGGCGCGCTCCAAGCTTGTAGAGTCTTTGGCGTCATGTCCGGCCATGGCATTGAGCAGGATGGCGCAATCTTCTGCGGTCTTGGCCATAGGGCCGGCTTGATCAAGTGAAGATGCATAAGCAATCATGCCGTAACGTGAGACTCGGCCATAGGTTGGCTTAATGCCTGTGATGCCACAAAAAGCTGCTGGCTGACGAATCGATCCGCCGGTATCAGTTCCTGTTGAAGCAGGCGCTAAACCTGCAGCAATCGCTGCAGCAGAACCACCGGATGAACCGCCAGGCACTCGCGTGATATCCCAAGGATTTTTAGTCGGCCCTGCATAAGCACTTTCATTGGAAGATCCCATGGCGAACTCGTCCATATTGACTTTGCCCAAACAAACCATGCCCGCACGACCCACACCAAGCTCTGCAACCACATGCGCATCAAATGGACTGATGTAGTTGTTCAATATTTTTGAGCCGGCCGTTGTCTTCCAGTGCTTGGTGACAAAAATATCTTTGTGCGCCAGCGGCACACCGGTCAAAGTAGTTGCAGAACCGTCGGCCAACTGAGCATCAGCCGCCTTGGCTTGCAACAAAGTTTGCTCAACGTTCACATCAACAAATGCATTGAGTTCTGCGGACTGAGAAATGCGCGCCAAAAAGTAATTGGCGAGCTCCTGACTGCTCACTTCTTTTGAATGAAGTGATTTTGATAATTCTGCAATTGTTTTGGTGTGCCAACTCATTCGATCACCTTTGGCACAAGAAATAAACCATCATGTTCAGCGGGCGCATTTTTTAAATAAGCGTCTCTTTGATCGCGCTCTGTGACCACGTCTTCACGCAATGGCTGGGCAATGGCCATGATTTGCTCAATTGGGTGGGCCAAAGGCTCAATACCATCGGTATTAACGGCCTGCATTTGCTCAACCAAATGGAAGACTTTCTGCAATTGAGCCAAAGTGGCTGAAGCATCGTCTTCCGTGAGCGATAAATGGGATAAATGCGCTATGCGCTTAACATCTTCGAGATTCATTTGTCCTGCTACGGTATCATTAAAGGGTTCATTAACGTATTAATTAATCTATTTTCCTACTTATATTATGTTTGGTCTCTTTCGCAATTACTTTTCTAATGATTTAGCCATTGACTTGGGTACCGCAAATACCCTTATCTACATGCGTGACAAGGGCATTGTCCTTGATGAGCCATCAGTTGTGGCAATTCGTCAAGAAGGCGGTCCGAACGGCAAAAAGACCATTTTAGCCGTAGGTAAGGAAGCCAAGCAGATGCTTGGTCGAGTTCCAGGCAATATTGAAGCGATTCGCCCCATGAAAGATGGTGTTATTGCTGATTTCACGATCACTGAGCAAATGCTCAAGCAATTCATCAAAATGGTTCACGAGACCAAATTGCTCAAACCAAGCCCAAGAATCATCATTTGCGTGCCTTGTGGCTCTACACAGGTTGAAAGACGTGCGATTCGCGAATCTGCCCTCGGTGCAGGCGCCTCACAAGTCTATTTGATCGAAGAGCCAATGGCTGCGGCTATCGGCGCTGGTTTGCCAGTGTCAGAGGCTTCTGGCTCGATGGTGGTCGACATCGGTGGCGGCACAACCGAAGTAGGCGTCATGTCCTTGGGTGGCATGGTTTATAAGGGCTCCATCCGTGTGGGTGGCGATAAATTTGACGAAGCCATCATCAATTACATTCGCCGCAACTATGGCATGTTGATTGGCGAGCAAACCTCTGAAGCCATCAAAAAAACGATTGGCTCAGCCTTCCCAGGCTCAGAGGTTAGAGATATGGAAATTCGTGGTCGTAACCTATCTGAAGGTATTCCACGCAGCTTCACAGTCACAAGTAATGAAATTTTAGAAGCTCTGACCGACCCATTGAATCAAATCGTGACAGCTGTAAAGGTAGCCCTGGAGCAAACGCCTCCAGAGTTGGCCTCTGACATTGCTGATCGCGGCATGATGTTGACTGGTGGCGGCGCATTGCTTCGCGACCTAGATCGCTTATTGCTTGAGGAAACTGGCCTTCCTGTTCATATTGCCGAAGATCCATTGACCTGTGTGGTCAGGGGCTCGGGCATTGCGCTTGAGCGCATGGACAAGCTAGGCGGCGTATTCTCACAAGAATAAATTTGCTAAGCAGCTAGAGAAATTTAATTGCAGCTTAGCCCTCCTCCTCTCTTCAAACAAGGCACGCCAGCTCTCATCAAGCTGGCGGGCTGTCTTTTGGTCAGCGTTTTATTGATGGTGATGGATCATCAATTCAAGGCGCTGAATGATGTTCGCTCGGTCGCCAGCTATTTGCTCACCCCATTTCAATACGCCATGCAGATGCCCAGAAATGCTTTGGTAGGTGGTTATGACTATCTCACCAGCAAAGGCTCTCTGGAAGTTGAAAATGAGCTACTAAATAAGCGCGTGGCTGAATTAACACTTCTAGCCAATCAATCAGAGTTGTTCATGTCTGAAAATGCACAATTGAGAAATCTGATTGGCATCAAAGAGCAAGCCCGCTTTAAAATTTTAATTGCCCAAATCCTTTACAGCCCGTCGGATCCAATGTCTCAACGCGTGGTGATTGATCGGGGAGCAGCAGATAACATCTCGCCCGGTCAAGCAGTTTCAGATCATCAAGGCATCGTCGGCCAAGTGGTGCGCGTCATGGAAAATAAGTCGGAAGTTACTTTGTTGGATGACAGAGACATGGTGATTCCAATTCAGGTGGCCAGAAATGGTCTGCGTGGCGCCCTACATGGCAATGGCAGGGGTCAGCCACTGGAGTTACGACACATGGCCGCAGTGAGCGATTTACAAGTTGGTGACGTCTTGATGACTTCTGGCATTGATGGCGTTTATCCACCAGGTTTTGCGGTGGCCACCATCGATAAAATTGAGCGCAACGTCGACAAAAACTTCGCTTACGTTTACTGCTCGCCTGTCGGCGGTGTTAATCGCTTTCGCCATGTCATGATTCTTTTCTACGACTCTGGATTTGGTCCCAAACCAGAAGCCAGTAAAAGTGTCAAAGAGGCTGATACCAAATCCAATCGTTTATACAGAGGTAAGCCATGATTGAAAGTGGCTACATCCTTCGTCCTGCAAATCCTCTTTTTATTGCAGCAAGCTTGCTAGCAGCAACATTGCTGAACTTTTTACCCTTAGGCAATGCCCCATGGGTACCTGATTGGTTATTGATTTGCTTGGTCTTTTGGACCATTCACCAACCAAGAAAAGTGGGTGTGATTTGGGCGTTTTTTCTGGGATTGGTCATGGATGTCCACAACGGCAACTTACTAGGCCAATACGCATTCATGTACCCGCTGGTTGCCTACTTTGGCATTTTTTGGCAAAGACGTGTGATGGGCTTTACACGTATCCAACAAGCTTTACATCTCTTGCCGCTTTTTATATCAGCTTCAATTTGGCCGCTGATCATACGTTGGGTCGCTACGGGTGAGATTCCATTCTGGGCATGGTCTAGTCTGTTTTCTGGTTTTATTGAAGCTCTGTTGTGGCCACTAGCAGTCTTTATATTGCTAGCACCACAACGCAGGCCAACCGATGTTGACCTCAACCGTCCAATTTAATTGACGGCTCATGAATCGGTTTAACAACTCTCAGCCGACGGTCAAGTCTTTTCAAGATCGACTGTCTGTTGCCATGATTTTTGTATTGATTTGCTTTTCAATACTTTTATTAAGATTCGTCTGGCTACAAGTTTTTACCCATCATAGTCTCTCTGTAGCAGCCGAAAATAATCGCATTGCTTTGATTCCAATACCGGCTAATCGCGGTCTTATTTATGATCGAAATGGCATTTTGATTGCGCGAAATTATTCTGCTTACACCCTAGAGATCAATCCTTCACAAGTAGAGACCAATTTAAATGAGTTACTTGATCAACTATCATCAGTTGTCGACATTCAGTCGAAAGATCGTCGTAACTTTTTTAAACTAGCGGCAGAATCAAAAACTTTCGATTCATTTCCAATCAGAACTTTTTTAAGCGATGAAGAAGTTGCTAAATTCACAGTGCAACGCTTCAGATTTCCAGGCGTTGAAATCCGAGCACGTTTATTTAGACAGTACCCTTACGGTGAGCTTGGCTCTCATTTGATTGGCTACATCGGCAGAGTCTCACAAAAAGATCGTGAAAAATTAATTGCTGAACTAGACTCCAGTAACAGCATGGATGAAGATTGGGCTCAGAGAAAAAATATCAATTTACTGGGTATGCCCTACGTTGGCAAAGTTGGTATTGAACAAAGTTATGAACGCGCGCTCAGGGGATCTCCAGGATTTGAACAAGTTGAGATCACTGCTGGTGGAAGGGCTGTCAGAACGCTCTCGACCTCTGCCTCGATACCTGGTAAAAATCTAGTTCTAGCGGTTGACATCAAACTTCAATCATTGGTTGAGCAGCTCTACGGAAAAAGACGTGGTGCATTTGTGGCCATCGAGCCGCAAACTGGCGACATCCTTGCATTTGTATCAAAGCCTAATTTCAATCCCAATGATTTTGTGGAGGGCATTGATGCCAGCACTTGGAAAAATCTGAATGAGTCTCCAGAAAAGCCACTCTACAATCGCCCGCTCAAAGGGACTTATGCGCCAGGCTCGACCTATAAGCCATTCATGGCGCTGGCAGCTCTTGAGACCGGCAAACGTACGCCCAATCAATCGATTGCCGATCCTGGTTACTTCATTCTTGGCAACAACACTTTCAGAGACGATAAAGTAGGCGGCCACGGCACAGTCGACATGGCCAAATCAATCGTTGAATCTTGTAATACTTATTATTACCATTTGGCTCGTGACATGGGCGTCAACCCGATGCATGACTTCATGAAGCCGCTTGGATTTGGTCAAATCACTGGCATTGATCTTGAGGGTGAGGCTCGTGGAATTTTACCCTCAACATCTTGGAAAGAAAAAGCATTCAAGAAGGTAGAACAACAAAAATGGTTTGAAGGTGAAACCATTTCTTTAGGTATCGGGCAAGGCTATAACAGTTTTACTATTTTGCAATTGGCACATGCTACCGCCAACATTGCCAATCAAGGCGTTGTGATGAAACCGCACTTGGTTAAGTCCATTGAAAATCCTCTCACCAAGGAACGTGTTTTGACGACTGCTCAAGAAAGTTATAGAGTTGAGTTGAAGAAAGAGAACATTGATGTGGTCACGAATGCAATGGTGGATGTGAATAGATTTGGCACATCAGCAGGAGCATTCAAAGGAGCTAGCTACAACGCCGCTGGTAAAACTGGTACGGCTCAGGTGTATAGCTTGAATGCCAAAAACTATAACCATGGTGCAACTCCAGAATTTTTAAGAGATCATGCCTTATACGTTGTCTTTGCCCCAGCAGAAAATCCAAAAATCGCCATTGCCATGATTGTTGAAAATGCCGGCTTCGGTGCAGCGCACGCAGCACCTATTGCTCGACGTGCGCTTGATTATTATCTTGAGGGGCGTTGGCCTAAGGAGGTTCCAGAATGGAAAAGCGCTCCTTAATTCATAAGATTGATTTTTTATGGAGTGGTCTTGATAAAACCTTGGGTCTGATTGTTTTGGCTCTTGTGGCCATTAGCATCATCACGTTTATTTCCGCAACCAGCGGCACCCCTGTCACATTCCTTGATCAAGCACGTAATCTTTCTGTGTCGATTGGCGTGATGCTGATTGTTTCCAGAATTCCACCCAAGTGGCTAGAAAAGTCTGCGATTTGGATTTACACCATTGGTATTGCTTTGCTTCTTGCCGTGGCAGCTTTTGGTCTGATCAAAAAAGGTGCGCGACGCTGGGTGAATGTTGGCATCGTGATACAACCTTCAGAAATCATGAAGATTGCGATGCCCATGATGTTGGCCTGGTACTTTCAGCGTCGTGAAGGCGTCTTAAAGACTTGGGATTATGGTGTGGCCGCTTTGTTACTCATTTTGCCAGTAGCCTTGATTGGCAGACAGCCTGACCTTGGGACCGCATTACTGGTTTTGGCATCTGGTCTTTACGTGATCATTCTTGCAGGATTTCCTTGGAAGTACATCATTCCAGTGGTGGGAGTTGGCACCTTTGGAATTTTATTGCTGATCATTTTGGGAGGCTACATATGCGAGCCAGAGGTGAAATGGTACATTCTTCATGAGTATCAAAAGAATCGTGTGTGCACTCTTTTAAACCCTGGCTCGGACCCGCTTGGTAAAGGCTTTCACACAATTCAATCGGTCATTGCGATTGGCTCTGGCGGGTTGTTTGGTAAGGGTTGGTTAAACGGTACTCAAGCACACCTTGAGTTCATTCCAGAAAAACACACCGATTTTATTTTTGCCGTGTTTGCAGAAGAATTCGGCTTGCTTGGTAATATCATTTTGCTAGGCTTATTTGTTGCATTGATCCAAAGAGGCCTCTCCATCTCATCCAATGCCCCAACACTCTTTACACGATTATTAGGCGGTGCCGTGACCATGATCTTTTTCACCTATGCCTTCGTTAACATGGGCATGGTCAGTGGCCTCTTACCAGTGGTTGGCGTGCCCCTACCATTCATTAGCTATGGCGGAACAGCTCTTGTCACACTGGGCATTGGTGTGGGTATTTTGATGAGCATTCATCGCTATCGCAGACTGGTACAAAGTTAAATTTGTAAGTCTTGAACCAAGATAAAAAAAGCCCAGCTCGAAGCTGGGCTTTTTGATCAGGCAAACAGCAAATTACTTCTTGCGCTTGTTCACAGCATCTTTAAATGCTTTACCTGCAGTAAATTTAACTGTCTTAGCTGCAGCAATCTTGATTGCTTCGCCAGTTTTTGGATTGCGACCCATACGAGCAGCGCGCTTACCAGAACCAAAAGTACCGAAACCAATTAACTGAACGCTATCACCCTTAGTAACAGCCTTCTTGATATTGTCCATAACTGAATTCAATGCAAACTCAGCTTTGGCTTTTGATAATTCAGATTCTTCTGCAATTGCGGAAATTAGTTCTGCTTTATTCAAGTGACGCTCCTTATCAATCATTGTTGGATGGTTGTACGTAGAACACTACGCGTTTTAAATTGTAACCATAAATTTTCGAAAGAATATTAAATTTGAATTAAATGTTCAAAGTAACAAATTAGCTAACAATTTGTTATATTGATAACCATGTTTTACTCTGTTTTTATAAGTCCAGCCCTGATCAGCATCGCCGCCATTCTTTACGCGGTCAGCTTTTTAATCAACTCGTATGCCATGGGCGCATTTTCTTTTTCACTTGGGGTATCTTGGGTTTTCTTGCCCGCAGGACTGAGACTTTTACTGACTTTACTGTTAGATAAAAATGGCGCGATTGGCATTGCCATCGCCTCTATTGCCATCAGTCTTGGCTTCTATTTTGAAGATCCAATTTTAGGTATTGGCGCAGGAATCATCAGCGGTCTTGCGCCCCATATTGCGAAACAGCTTGTGTTTCGAGATGCCGACTCAAATCACGACCTCTCTCAATTAGATGCCAAGCAATTGCTTAACTGTGTATTTGTTTTTTCAGTTGTCAGCCCCCTCATGCATCAAGCCTGGTTCTCATTGCATAACAAAGATGGTCTGTTTTTTGAAGACCTGGGCGTGATGATCATTGGGGATTTAATCGGCACCTTGATTGTTATCTATCTAGCAAAAGCGACCATTTTTCTTTACAAGAAAAAGGTTTCTATCACTTAAACCTTAATCCCTATTTTGAGTATTGATTTGATGCTTTAGAATGTTTTCTTCTTTCAAAAGAAGAGTGTCTTATGACTAAAGAAAATAATCACCTCTCCACAAGAGAAGGCGAAAAAATAGAAGTTAAATTAATTGATAGCAAAGAATTGATGGGAAAGTCCAATTACTTGGACATTGCCCACGAAGGTGAAGTCTATCGACTGAGAATCACCAAATACAGAAAATTGATTCTGACAAAGTAGTTAATCAACAATCAGTACGTCTTTGACAAAATGGCCTGTATCTCCAAAACAGGTCGTTGGGATACCCACATGCTCTTCATACACCAATGAAACACGCTTACCCATACTTTCATTGATTTTCTTGACCACCGCTTCATCATGAACAGTGAAATTAAATTTTTCAGTCAAAGTGCCAGGCATATTGATCATTGCTAATTCACCTTCCCAGGTTTTGCACACCCAACCTTTTTTAGAAAACTTTTGCACATACCCGGCGCGCTCACCAGCTGAATAGCTCCAAGTCAGAACCAACCAGGTGTAAAGGCAGAAAAGCAAAATCACTACAAATAAGAATCCTATAAATTTTTTCATGTTTACTCCGGGGTGGGATCGTGCCAAGTTGGGTATTTTTCCATCACACTTAGAAACAAAGGTGAGTCTATATGTTCATTTAACCACTGATTTAGAAAAATCAGACCAGATTGATCAATCCAGTCAGGATCAACCATTGCAAACTGAC
>JAGVCB010000145.1 GCA_020059445.1 Polynucleobacter sp.
AAATAAGAAATGCCGGCCATGTCAGTCTGACGAAAGCGAATTGATATTTTTTGCTCAAAAGGTGCCATCAATTATTCATAACAGAAATTTTGGGTGTAAGGCCATTATGCAGAGCAACGCAATGAGTAATTTCCCTATTTGATGAGTTGCGAGTATCTCTTTAAGTGCTCGTTTGTTATACGACAAATTGTGGATTTAAAGATTTATTCCTCTCAGGATTTCCCCAACTACTTACCAAGATTGAATCATCTTTATGATGACTTGTTTTCGGGTGGCAAAGGGTTTCGTGCTCAGCTGACTCAAACAGTGGCGGCCAGTTTGCAAGCGCCTGAGCTTTTCATCATCGCGCAAGATTTGGCAGATATGCAGGTTGAAACAGCGATCGATGAATCTGATGTTGGTCGTATCGCTGAGGGCATGGCAGCCACCTTCACGGTGGATGCATTTCCGGGCAAGGTTTTTCAAAGCAAGGTCAAGCAAGTTCGTAAAGCGCCCATCAATGTGCAAAACGTGATCACTTACACCGTTTTATTGACTGCTCAAAATACAGATTTAAAACTATTGCCAGGCATGACAGCCAACACCTCCATCATCACGGAGCAAAAAGAGAAAGTATTGCGTCTGCCCAATGTGGCTCTGCGTTTCAAAATGCCTAATACGGGACCTACTCCTTCACCTGCTGCCTCTACTTCTACAACTCATACCTCTACAGCAGCCGTTACTGCAAACGTTGCTGGAGCCAAACTATTGGGCACTGGTCCAAAAGTGATGGTTCGCAAGGTGTGGGTCTTGGATCAATCAGGTTTGAAAGACAAGCCTGTGCAAAAAACAGTTCGCTTAGGCTTGAGTGATGGTAATGCCAGTGAAGTTTTGCCTGCTGAAAATGGCGAAGCTTCATTGAAGGCTGGAGACTTGATCATCAGTGGCATGGCTGGTGGTGCAAAAGCTGGTGCTGGAAGACCTGCTGGCCCAAGGTTTTTCTGAAAATAATTTTAATAAATTTTTCAATAAGCATCCCATGACTTTGATCAAAACTCACCAGCTTGTTAAGTCCTATGGGATTGGCGAGCAAACAGTTCACGCGCTTGATGGGGTATCCGTCAGCATTGACCAAGGTGAGTTTGTGGCGATTGTGGGAGCTTCAGGTTCTGGCAAATCAACCTTCATGAACATGATTGGTTGTTTGGATCAGCCAAGCAGTGGTTCCTATGATTTGGGCGGCGAAGATGTTGCGAATATGTCCAGTGATGAATTAGCTGATTTGCGCAATCGTCGCATTGGTTTTATTTTTCAGCAATTTAACTTATTGGCAAGAACTTCAGCCCTTGAAAACGTTGCTTTGCCTTTGCTGTATGCCAGGGTCGGTCCTCTTGCAGGGCTGAGCAAAGAGCAGCGTTATGAGCATGCCAAGGAGCGTTTAGAGCAGGTGGGTTTGGGTGAGCGTTTACAAAATACACCCTCACAATTATCTGGAGGGCAACAGCAACGTGTGGCCATTGCCAGGGCTTTGGTCAATGATCCAGATTTGATTTTGGCGGATGAGCCTACCGGTGCTTTGGACTCTAAAACCAGTGCTGAAGTGATGGCACTCTTAACGCAACTCAATCAGCAAGGTATGACCGTGGTGGTGGTCACCCATGAGCCGGAAGTGGCTGCTTATGCATCACGCACGATCACATTCAAAGATGGCAAGATCATTGATGACAGTCCTAACAAAAAAGCTGATTCGCTTGGGAGTCTCTCTTGAATTTATCCATCGCTCTCCAAGCCCTCAAGGTCAATAAATTACGTTCAGGTTTAACCATGCTGGGCATCATCATTGGCGTGGCCGCTGTGATTGTGATGATTGCGGTTGGTAGTGGTGCTCAAGCGCGCGTCAAAGAACAAATTGCTGGCTTGGGCTCAAATTTGATGATTCTCTGGGCTGGGTCTGTGACCACCGCCGGTGTGCGCGGTGGCACGGGAACAGCTCAAACTCTGGTTGAAGATGATGCGTGGGCCATGATGCGTGAGATCCCAGAAGTTCAAGCGGCGGCACCCATGCAAAGAGGCAGTGGACAGGTTGTGTGGGGCAACTCTAATTGGTTGGCGTCAATCGTGGGAACAACACCAGAGTACTTTGATGCGCGTGATTGGGGTTTGGTGAGTGGGCGCTCATTTGAAGCGGGCGAGTTATCTGGCGCTGGCAAAGTGGCCATCATCGGACAAACAGTGGCCAGAGAATTATTTGGTGATGATGATCCAATTGATCAGATCATCCGTGTAAGAGGTGTGCCATTCACAGTGATTGGTTTGTTGGAGCGCAAAGGTCAAAGCATGATGGGACAAGATCAAGATGATATTGTCATCATTCCTTTGTCCACTGCTCGCAATAAAATTTTTGGTGCTTTACAAGGGCGCATTGGTCGCGTGAGTTCTATCTTTATCAAAACCAAAGATGGTGCCGATATGCAAGAGGCGGAAGATAAAGTCAGAGAGTTGCTTCGTCAGCGTCATCGTTTGACTGGTAATACCCCTGATGATTTTTCTTTGCGTAATTTGACAGAAATACTCCAAGCTCAAGAAACTGCCAGCAAGATCATGGCTATCTTATTAGCGGCAGTGGCTTCAATTAGTTTGTTGGTCGGTGGCATTGGCATCATGAACATCATGCTGGTGTCTGTGACCGAAAGAACCAGAGAGATTGGTTTGCGCTTAGCGATTGGTGCCAGAGGTAAAGATATTTTGGCGCAATTCTTGGTTGAAGCCATCACACTCTCAACCATTGGCGGCATTGTTGGAATTCTTCTGGGTGGTCTTGGAACATGGATGATTGCGGAGCTGGCGGCTTGGCCTGTGCAACTTTCAGTTTTATCGATTGTTTTAGCAGTGGGTTTTTCTGCAGCAATCGGTATTTTCTTTGGCTACTATCCTGCTCGAAGGGCATCATCGATGCAGCCCATACAGGCATTGAGGTATGAATAAGCGCCTAATTTAGATTTCTAGTTTTTAGGATATAAGTATCATTGAGCTCTTTTGTTTTTCTGAGGAGAGTGCTAAGGCCAAGATTCTTTGCAACTGTCATTAAAATAATATTTCCCGATCGGGAATGTATGCCTGTAAAATGAGCAATATATTTAATAATTTCCCGATAAGGAAATTATTTTGAAAAAACAGGTAAATTA
>JAGVCB010000093.1 GCA_020059445.1 Polynucleobacter sp.
AAATTAGCCTCAACCGTCATTTCCTGTAACAATCTTGGAAAGTGAGATAGTTCGAGCATCCCCTGGCCGATGTAAGTCTGCCCAGACCTCATATCAATGGATTGAAGGTCTTTGGCATTATTCGGCAAAATGTGGGGTGTCGTATTTTTTGAATTCATACCGAAAGCATAAATGAGTGCCGCTCCGAACCCAAGCAATTTATCCAATGATTCAGCCAGCCAAAGCAAAAGATTGATCTTGGCCTCTACTTCCAAGTACAGGAAAGAATTATTGGCTCGCCTGGGCTTGGTATTTGAGACCATCTCTCCAGAAGTGGATGAAGCACCCCTTCCCAATGAAACCCCAGAATTGATGGCGGTTCGCTTGGCTCAAGCCAAAGCATTGGCGGTATCACTATCCAATCCTTCGGCCTGCGTGATTGGCTCAGATCAAGTGGTTGATTTGAATGGAGTTGCCATGGGCAAACCAGGGAATCATGCAAATGCCATGGCACAACTGCAACAGTTGCGTGGTCAAACCGTAAAATTTCATACAGCTGTTTGCGTGGCTCACGCCGGGTCAGCAAAAACCGTGAACGCCATCACCGAAGTTAAATTCAGAGAACTCGATGATGCCATTTTAGAAGCTTATCTTTTGGCCGAGACACCCTACGATTGTGCAGGCAGTGCCAAATCAGAAGGTTTGGGTATTTGTCTTTTGGAGCATGTGCGCAGCGATGATCCAACCGCCTTAATAGGATTACCTTTAATAACGGTTTGTACTCTCTTACGTGACGCAGGCTTTTCTATTCCATCTAAATAAATAAAAAATTGAAAATGCCAGGCACCCTTTATTTAATTCCAAACACCTTGGGTGACGACGACCGCGAGTCTCAACTGAATCATGTTTTACCTCGCGACACCATCGAAAAAGCCTCTCAGCTTCGCTATTGGATTGTTGAAAATGCAAAAACTGCCAGAGCTTTACTGAAGGCCGTTGGTTCACAATCACCATTGATTTGCCCCATCCAAGAAATGCAGCTGACCGAATGGCGTGGCCCCGGAAAAGATTCCTCTCATGGATCAACCAATTTAAAAGCAATGCTGGCACCATTACTCGAGGGCCACGACATGGGCTTGATGTCTGAAGCTGGCCTGCCCGCGATTGCGGACCCAGGATCTGATGTTGTGAATACCGCTCATCAAATGGGCATTCCAGTGCACGCATTGATTGGACCCAACTCTTTGTTATTGGCATTGATGTCATCGGGCATGAATGGTCAAAGCTTTGCTTTTCATGGCTACATTGCTGTCAAAGAACCAGAAAGAAGCGCCGCACTCAAACAATTAGAGCAAGAGTCAAAGAGAAAGCACCAGACTCAATTGTGGATTGAAACACCCTATCGCAACGCAGCGATGATTGAAGCAATGCTGCAGTCACTCCAAGGAAATACACAAATGTGTGTGGCAGCAGATTTGAGTTTACCCAATGCTCTGGTGATTTCTAAAACCGTCAGTGCTTGGCAAGCGCAGATAAAAAAAGAGCCTGGATTACTCCAAGCTCTTCATCAACGACCGGCCGTGTTCTTGATATTGGCCTAGTTTTGTTTTGTCTTGGTCTTGAATTAGATCAGCGCAGCTGACCACCGTACATCAATACCCGGGTAGCGCCCTCGCCCAAAGCAGCACCAAAACGCTTGGCCACTCTCTCAGCCAAATTATCTTTCATGGTGTAGTCAACAATCGTTGGCTCCTTGAAGACATCGCGAGCCACACCGTCGACACTGCCTAGGGCATCGCTCAAACCCAATTCAACACTTTTGGCACCATTCCACACCAAACCAGTGAACATATCTGGAGTTTCTTTCAAGCGATCACCACGACCAGATCGCACCACCGTGATGAATTGCTCGTGCACTTCACCAATCATTTCTTGCACAAATTCTTTTTGCTTTGGGTCTTGCTTACTGAATGGATCTAATAGCGCTTTATTTTTTCCAGCTGTGATGGCGCGACGCTCAATGCCCAGCTTTTCCATCAAACCGGTGACGCCAAAGCCATTCATGATCACACCAATAGAACCAACCAAACTAGCCTTATCAACATAAATGTTTTCCGCAGCAGAGGCCACGTAATAACCACCCGAGGCGCAAATTTCCTCAACCACCACATGCAATGATTTTTCAGGATACTTGGCACGCAAGCGCAACATCTCATCGTGAATGATGCCGGACTGCACTGGTGAACCACCAGGACTATTGATGCGCAAAATCACGCCCACACTTTCGGAATTCTCAAAAGCCGCCTGCAGTGAGGCATTGATAGCATCTGCGCTCGCCATGGTGTCTGGAGCAATTTCACCTTGCAGATCAACCAAAGCAGTGTGCTTACCTAAACTTGATTTGCCGCTAATATCAATGTCAAATAAATTGATCGCAACCCCGACAAACACCAGCAAGGTCATCATGCGCACAGCTGTTCTCCAGCGACGACCGCGACGCTGCTCTTTAAGATTCTCTAACAACAGATGTTCTAGGGCCTGTTTTTCCCAGACTTTTTCATCAGACATGAATAACTTTCTTGATTAATCTAACTAACTTAAGCAATACAATAAATTTAATACTTCAGGTAAGAGCTTAATCTTTTTATGCGTTGGCC
>JAGVCB010000044.1 GCA_020059445.1 Polynucleobacter sp.
AGTGGGTGACAGCATTTCTGAAGGTCATGTGGTGATTCTTTTGGAAGAATCTAGTTCCGCATCAACTCAGGCTGCCCCTGCAGCTGCGCCACAAAAATCAGCAGCACCTGCAGCTGCGCCAGCACCAGTTTCAGCAACTGGTGGTTTGGTGAATGTCACCGTTCCTGATATTGGCGATTACAAAGGTGTTCCTGTGATCGAGGTCCATGTGAAGCCTGGTGATGTCGTTGAAAAAGAGCAAACTTTGGTGACTTTGGAATCAGACAAAGCCACCATGGATGTTCCTTCATCACACGCTGGTGTGATCAAGGAAGTTAAAGTAAAGGTAGGCGATAGCATCTCTCAAGGCGATTTGGTGGTGACTCTGGAATCTTCATCCGCTGGTGTTTCACCAGCTGCAGCTCCAGCTAAAGCTCCAAATACGGCTCCAAATGCAGCAGCTCCTCAAGCAAGCGCTCCAGCGCCAGCTCAGAGTGCACCTCAGGCAGCAGCTCCCCGCGCAGAATCTCTTCCTGCAACGGGTGCGATCAGTCATGCAAGTCCATCTGTTCGTAAATATGCCAGAGAACTCGGTGTTGATGTAACCAAGGTGATTGGAACTTCAGCAAAAGGCAGAATTTCTCAAGAAGACGTTCAGGCATATGTGAAAAACATCATGACTGGACAAGCGGCATCTCCAGCAGGTGCTCCAGTGGCGGCATCTGGCGGATTGAATTTATTGCCGTGGCCAAAAATTGATTTCAGTAAATTTGGTGAAACAGAAACCAAGCCACTATCAAGAATTCAAAAACTATCAGCGGCAAATTTATCTCGCAATTGGGTCATGATTCCAGCTGTGACTTATCACGAAGATGCTGACATCACAGATTTAGAAGCATTCCGCGTGATGACCAATAAAGATAATGAAAAACAAGGTATCAAAGTTACGATGTTGGCTTTCTTGATCAAGGCCGCTGTGAATGCTTTGAAGAAGTATCCAGAATTTAATAGTTCATTAGATGGCGATAACTTGGTGATGAAGAAATACTTCCACATTGCTTTTGCCGCAGATACCCCAAATGGTTTGGTGGTTCCTGTTGTGAAGAATGCTGATAAAAAAGGTATTTTTGAAATCGCCAAAGAAACTGGTGAATTAGCCAAGCTAGCGCGTGAAGGCAAGTTGAAGCCTGATCAAATGCAAGGCGCTTCTTTCACGATCTCGTCTTTGGGTGGTATTGGTGGAACTTACTTTGCACCAATCATCAACGCACCAGAGGTGGCGATTTTGGGTGTTAACAAAGCTAGCATGAAGCCTGTTTGGGATGGTAAACAGTTTGTACCAAAATTAGTTTGCCCATTGTCACTCACTGCAGATCATCGCGTGATTGATGGTGCCTTGGCGACAAGATTCAACGTGTATTTGGCTGAATTATTGGCTGATTTCCGTCGTGTTGTTCTTTAAGGAATATTGATATGCCTACAGTAGAAATCAAAGTTCCTGATATTGGTGATTTTCATGATGTGCCGGTGATTGAAGTTTTGGTCAAACCAGGTGATCAGGTTGAAAAAGAACAAGCACTATTGGTATTGGAGTCTGACAAGGCAACCATGGAAGTGCCGAGTGAGCAAGCTGGCAAAATTGTTTCTATCAGCGTTAAAGTTGGTGACAAAATCAATCAAGGCATGGTGATCGCAACCCTTGAGCTGGCTGCCGATGCTAAGCCAGTCGAAAGCACTCCGGCAACATCAGTTCCAGTGAAAGAGGCAGCTGCTCCAAAAGCTGAAGCTCCTCGAATGAGTGCTCCTGCAGCAGGCTCTTATGCTGGAAAAGTTGATCATGAATGTGACATGCTGGTCTTGGGCGCAGGCCCTGGCGGTTACAGTGCGGCATTCAGAAGTGCTGACTTGGGCATGAGCACCATCATCGTTGAACGTTATGCAACCCTGGGTGGTGTTTGCTTGAACGTGGGTTGTATTCCGTCAAAAGCTTTATTGCACACAGCAGCCATCATGGATGAAGTCAAAGCCATGGCGGCGCATGGTATTTCATACGGTGCACCAAAAATTGAAATTGATAAATTACGGGCTCATAAAGAAACCGTGATTGGTAAGTTAACGGGCGGTCTTGCTGGTATGGCGAAAGCTCGCAAAGTTAAAACAGTGCGTGGTATTGGTCGATTCTTAGATGCTTATCATGTTGAAGTAGAAGTCACTGAAGGTGACTCTAAGAAAACCAATGGCCAAAAAGAAGTGATTCGTTTTCAAAAAGCGATCATTGCTGCCGGTAGCCAGGCTGTGATGTTGCCTTTCTTACCAAAAGATCCAAGAATCGTTGATAGCACTGGTGCATTAAAGCTTGAGAAGGTGCCTCAGAGAATGTTGGTGATTGGCGGCGGTATCATCGGCTTAGAGATGGCGACTGTCTACAGCACATTGGGTAGCAAAATTGACATTGCTGAAATGTTAGATGGTTTGATGGCTGGTGCAGACCGGGATTTGGAAAAAGTCTGGGAGAAAGTTAACGCTCCACGTTTTGACAACATCATGTTGAAAACGCGCGCCAGTAAAGCTGAAGCAAAACCAGATGGTATCCATGTGACCTTTGAAGGTGAAAAGGCTCCGGTAACTCCTCAGGTATATGACTTGGTGTTGGTAGCGGTTGGTCGTACTCCAAATGGTAAGAAGTTAGATGCTGATAAAGCGGGCGTTGTGGTTGATGAGCGTGGCTTTATTCCTGTTGACAAGCAATTGCGTACAAATGTGAACCATATTTTCGCGATTGGCGACTTGGTTGGCCAACCTATGTTGGCACACAAAGCAGTTCATGAAGCTCACGTTGCTGCAGAAGTTGCAGCAGGGCACAAGGCTTTCTTTGATGCCAAGCAAATTCCATCTGTGGCTTATACCGATCCTGAAGTTGCATGGGCTGGACTTACGGAAGAGCAATGCAAAGCACAAGGCATTTCATATGAAAAAGGTCTATTCCCATGGGCAGCCAGTGGTCGAGCCATTGCAAATGGTCGTGATGAGGGTTTTACAAAGTTGTTATTTGATAAAGAAACTCATCGCATCATTGGCGGCGGTATTGTTGGCACCCATGCAGGCGATTTAATTGGTGAAGTTTGTTTGGCGATTGAGATGGGTGCTGATGCTGTTGATATTGGTAAAACAATTCATCCACACCCAACGCTTGGTGAATCTGTTGGTATGGCTGCTGAAGTGGCGCATGGCACTTGTACTGATTTACCTCCAACCAAGAAAAAATAGTTAGCTTTTAGCACTAAATCTGAATGCTCCCAGGCATAAAAAAACCCCCGCACGAGGCGGGGGTTAAAAGGTACTTGTAGATTAGATCTAACTGGGTACCGAGGAGACAACTGTTACTACTTCAATTCTTCCAAGCCACCATGATGATTCAAATGGCTTGCATCTTGCTTACTTCTTGCCGCGAGCAGCTTTAACTGCTGTATTTGCTGCAGCATTGAAGTTGTTCTGAGCTAAATCCACCGCTTGCTTGATAGATTTTTGTGTTGTTTCATAAGCGTTGTTTGCTGCAGCCATGGCTTGTTTAATAGCCTGGATAGTAGCTTCTGAACCAGCAGGAGCATTCTTTGAAAGCTCTTCAACCATACCGTTCATATTGCCACTGCTTTTCTTCAACTGTGACTCTGCTACTGAAGTAAAAGTAGTTTGTGTTTCGTTAGCAATGTCATAAAGATGACGGCTGTAAGACATGATCTTTTCAGCTAAGGGCTGAACCATGCCAGCTTGCATAGCCATCAATTGCTGTGCATCACGCACTGAAAGTGCTTGTTTAGCGTTTTGTACATTCTCAGTCATCGCAGTTTTTGCAACTGCCATGTTCAATTCAACTAGTTTTTCTACGCCTTCAAAAGCTTTGTTAGTTAAATTTAACAATGTTTCTAGGTTTGCTTTGTTTGCTGCTGCGATCTGTTCTGGGGTTAATGTCATGATTTCTCCAAGTAAATTAAAGGGTGAACAATAAATGTTGCACTGCACAATTACAAGTATAGGTCTTAAATAGCCTAAGTCAAGACCACATTGTGAAAAAAGGGCAAAATTAGGGGGTGAAAGCCTTTTATACCGATCATTTCGCCCTCCCATTGCCCGAAGGTCACCGATTTCCGATGCAAAAGTACCGCCTATTAAGGGATCAGGTGGCCTTAATGGATGGTTTGGAGCTCAGAGAGCCACCAGCTGCTAGTCATGAGGATTTGATTCGGGTTCATGACCAAGACTACGTCAAACGCGTCACCCAAGGGCAACTAAGTCCAGCAGAAATCAGGGAAATAGGATTTCCATGGAGTGAACCCATGGTTGAAAGATCTAAAAGGTCTGCTGGGGCCACAATTTCAGCTTGCATCAGTGCGCTAGAGGATGGGGTCTCAGTTAACCTTGCTGGAGGTACCCATCATGCCTATGCAAACAAGGGTAGTGGTTTTTGTGTCTTCAATGATGCGGCTGTTGCTTCAAAGTATCTTCAGAACTTAAGAAAAATGAATGTTGCCATCATTGATTTAGACGTTCATCAAGGCAATGGTACTGCAGCCATTCTCGGTAAAGACCCCAGTTGTTACACATTGTCACTTCACGGGGAGAAGAACTTTCCATTTAGAAAAGAATCTAGTCATTTAGATGTTGGATTGAGCGACGGTTGTTCCGATGATGAATATTTACTTCATCTTGCCCATGCTTTGAATCAGATGGAGTCTGAGTTCAAGCCAGACATGTTGATTTATTTGGCTGGGGCTGACCCCCACGAAGGGGATCGATTGGGGCGATTAAAGTTAAGTCTCAAAGGTTTATGTCTGCGAGATCGAATGGTTTTAGACTTTGCTAAAACTCATGATTTACCGATTGCCATCGCAATGGCAGGAGGATATGGCATCAATATTGAAACAACGGTTGAGGTGCATGCTCAAACCGTACAATTAGCTCTTCAACTATTTAAAGAGTTAAAGGTTAAACAATAAATGAGTAATTCATGGATTCGATATTTAACGCCATGGATTGCGCCTATTTTTGTGATCATCTGGAGCACGGGCTTCATCATTGCTCGATACGGCATGCCTCATGCTGAGCCAATGACATTTCTGAGTATGCGCTTTTTAGGCGTCCTGATTTGTATGATTCCAAT